>CAMGSK010000089.1 GCA_946061795.1 uncultured Elusimicrobium sp. | reverse complement strand
CAAAGGATATTACTAGGACGAGTGGATTTATTGCCCGAAGAAATTACACTTACCATCTATCAGGAGCAGTTATGCGAATATATCCGTTCACTCTACGAAAATAGACCTATTAAAGAACTGTTTAAGGAATCACTCAAAACATCTCTTGTGTTCCATGTTAAATACCATATAGCAGTCATAGACAACGGAGCCAAAGCCATTGTAGGCGAAAGGATAGAAAAGAACACCAATAAAACCTTGGTCCAATTGCTCATTCAAGCCTTTAATATTAGCCATGATATACTTCAGGGAAAACAAACCAAAGAGCTATGCTCCAAATATCAACTGACAGATAGGTATATGAGAAAGATTTTGACTCTTAGATTTTTACCTGCCAAGGTAATCCTTAGTATTTTAGATGGTACACAAGGACGAGAGATAACAGTTAAACAGTTATTTGAACAGGCCAGTCAACATAAATAGATACAGTATCAGCTCTAGGTAAAAGGCTACTGCCAACATGCGGTAGCCTTTAAGTTTCGGAACTGCGAAAACGAAATTTTGAGCATGGGCGGAAGAAATTCTTGAAATAAACGGGGAAACGGAAAACGAGCATTTAAGATTTAAGTAAAATAAAAAATCCACGACGAGAAAAAAGTTCATCGTGGATTATATCTAATTAATTAACACTAGAGCACGGAAGGGGAGGGATTCGAACCCTCGGTAGGTTGCCCTACATCAGTTTTCAAGACTGACGCCTTAAACCGCTCGGCCACCCTTCCTTATTTATATATTCTAGTAAATTTAATGGGCTTCGTCCGTTCTGCGCGTTATATGAAACTGATATAATACATATAAGAGGTGTTTTATGTCAGAACCGACTGTAGTGTATCGTTTTAAAAACGGCTTGTATATTAATTTGACCAACCGCTGCCCCAATTTATGCAAATTCTGCATTAAGACCAAATGGCATATGCGGTTTGAAGGATACAATTTGGATTTGGAAGGAAAAGAGCCGTCCGCTTCCAAAGTTTTATCTTTGCTGAACGAAGAGATGCGCGCCGCTCCCGTAAAAGAAGTCGTGTTCTGCGGCTACGGCGAGCCGACGATGCGTCTGGACGCAGTGCTGGCAATAGGCCGCGCGCTGAAAAAACACCCGCAATATCCCTCCTTCAAAATTCGTTTAAACACCAACGGCTTGGGGGATTTGATTAACGGGCGTGACATCGTGCCGGAACTAAAAACGGCGGTGGACGTGGTGTGCGTTAGCCTGAATGCGGAAAATGAGGCTTTGTGGCGGGAACTGCTGCGTCCCGCGCCGGGGTATGAACAAGGTTATTGCGCCGTGAAAGAATTTATCGGAAAATGCGCCCGCGCCGGGTTTGACCAGGTGACGGCCAGCTGCGTGCAAAACACCGGGGCGGATGAGCGGGCCGTGCGCGCTTTGGCGGAAGAATTGGGCGCGGAGTTTAACGGAAGGGAGTATTTGGATGATTAACCGCAAACCGGGCGCGTTGTTTGCCTTGTTTTTGATTTTGCTGTGCGTGACGCTGACGCTGTTTTTTTCCGCCGGAGAAGATTACTACGATTACGCCTCCGGCACCATAGAAGCGTCCGCGCAAACCGCCGCTTTGGGCAAGAACGATTTGGACGCTTTGGACCGCCTGGGAAAAGAAACTTTGAACACGGATATTAAATTCCGCAACTTTTTTCTGGCGGCTCCGGGCGCAAAAAAAGTCATGCTGGAGGCCGATTTTAACGGCTGGGGCAAGACGCCGCTGCAAATGAGGCCTTACGGCCGCGGGTATTTTGAGACCTCGTTGGCGTTGCCGGCCGGAGAATACAAATATGTATTTGTGGCGGACGGGAGAGACGTTTTGGACCCCTTGAATTTGGACCGGACGGATTTTGACGGCCGTACGGTGTGCGTGAAGACGATCAAATGAAGAATATAAAAATCTTATCCACCCGTTCTCCCGCTCAAACGCGGGAGCTGGCCCGGCGGTTTGCCGGGTTGTTGAAAGGAGGGGAAATTGTGTTCCTGCGCGGTCCCATAGGCGCGGGGAAGACGGTGTTTGTCAAAGGCGTGGCGGAGGCATTGGGCCTGAAAAGTTCGCCCACCAGCGCCAGTTTCAGCCTGATGAAACGCTACGGCAACCGCCGGCATACTTTGTTTCATATAGATTTGTTCCGTTTGTCGGAAGGCGAGGTATTTAATTTGGGATTTGAAGAAATGCTGGAGGATGAAAAAGCGGTTATTTTGGCCGAATGGCCGGACCCGCTGGCCGCCATGCTGCCCGCCGACCGGTTGGAAATGGAATTTATTTTATGCGAGGGAGACCTGCGGCGCATTGAACTGCGTGCAGGCGGTCCCGTTTCAGAAGCTTTGGCGGAGGAATTATGCAAGAAAACAAACGCACGCTGATTTTGGGGCTGGACAGTTCCGGTCCGACGCTGACGGTTTGCGCGTCCGACGGAGAAAAGACGCATTCTCTTCATCATACGGGTATAAAACAAGAACAGTTTTTATTTCCGTTGCTGGAGCGGCTGTTGGCCAAATACGGCGCGGAGCTGAAAGACGTGTCCCGCGTATTTTTTGTGCGCGGTCCCGGGAGGTTTACGGGGATACGCATTTCCTTGACGTTGGCTTCCATGCTGCAGCATTTGGCGGGGGCCAAAGTGGGCAGCGCTTCGGTGTTTGAAATTTTGCGCCGCCAAGCGCTTGAATCCCGCGCTTTTGAACAATGGCGGGCCCAGCACCCGGACGGAATTTTGGCGGTGGTGTGGCACGCGTTCCGGGATGAATATTTTTTGCAGTTTTTTGACGAAGAAAATGCCGGTCCCGCCTGGCTGTCCAAAGAGGAACTTTTAAAACGCTTGGCCGAAAGAACGGAGCCCGTGTATTGCGCCGGGACGGACAAAGACGGCGCACCGCTCAACGGGTTATTGGCGGACAAATACCGCATCGCGCCGATGGCCGATTGCCGCGTGCGCCCTCAGACGCTGCTGGAAATGTCGGCCGATTCCGTTTATGAAAAAGATGCGTTGGAGCCGCTGTATCTGAAACCCGCGCGTTTTGAGTTGGGCCGGTGATTTTACGTCTTGCCCTCCCGCAGGAAACCGCCGCTTTGGCGGAAGTGGAAGCGGGCCAGCCCCGCGCCGCCGGCTGGGGAAAACAAGGATTGGACGCGGAAATCCCCCAACCGTGTTCCCGCGTGTTTTGCGCGGAAGAGAACGGGCAAATTTTAGGTTTTTTAGCTCTGCGTGCGGCCGGGGGCACGGCGGAAATTTTAAACGTAGCCGTTGACGCGCGGCATTGCGGCCGGGGCGTAGGGCGGAGCCTGCTGCGCCATGCGCTTTTGGAATTGGGCCGCGAAGGCGTTTTGCACGTCACGCTGGAAGTGGCTCAGGACAATGTTCCTGCCTGCGCGCTGTACGCCAAAGGCGGTTTTGTCCGGTTGGGAACGCGTAAGAATTTTTACGGTCCGGGCCGTCACGCGTGGGTGTTGGGAGCGGATTTATGAAAAAAGCGATGATTGGGTGCCTGTTGCTGTGCGGGGTGTATGCTTGGGGAGCCTCGTTGCCGCTTAGTCCTCAGGGCCGCAATGAAGCGGAACTGTATATGGACTTTTTGCGCGGTGCATTGGCCGAAGGAAAACAGGAGGGGGTGCCTTGCGCCAGTTATAAACGTGCGCTGTCCCGTGCGCCGGAAAATAAAGTGCTCCGCCGGCTGCTGACGGCCTGCGCTTTGGCGGGGGATCACCCGGAAGAGGCCGACCAATACGCCGGCTATATTGAAGACGGCGAAAATGACGGGGAGGATTTGGCCGTTTATGCCTTTTACAAATGGCGGCGCGGCGATTTAAACGCCGCCCAAGACTATTACGAGCAAGCACTGGCCGCCGCTCCGGACGATTTGCGCATTTTGTATCAATACGTCTTGTTAATGAGTTATATTGACGTGGACCAGGCGGTGGCCAAGCTGCAGCGGCTGAAAACCGATTATCCCTCCATGGCGCATGTAGTGGATTATGAGACGGGCAATCTGTACCTGCGCAAAAAAGACGTACAAAAAGCTTTGCACTATTATGACCTGTCCACCCGGGCGGAACCCGATTATCCCCAGCCGTATCTGGCGCGTGCGCAGCTGTATGAAAAGGCTTCCCAGTTTTTCTTTATGCTGCGCGAGTTGGAACGTTTGGAACAAACGGGCTATGAAAGCGCGGCCATGTATTCCAAATTAGGTTCCGCTTATGTATTGGTCAAAGACGAAGAAAAAGCCAAACGCAGTTTTTCCCGCGCCAAAGAATTGGACTCATCGGACAAAACCGCCGGGTATTTTTTGGCGTTGTTTGCCGAAGGGGAAAAAGATTACGCTTCGGCCGCGCGGTATTTGCGCGAAACGGCCGACTTCCAGACGGCCGCGGGCAAATGGCTGCAGACGGCGTTTTATGAGCAGCAAGGAGGCGACGGCGCCGCCGCATTGCGTACATTGGAAGAAGGACAAAAGCGTTTTCCGAAAAACGTGGAACTCGGTTATTTTTACGCCTTGGCTTTGCAGGATGAAAATCAGTGCCGCCGCGCCGCGGGCGTGCTGGAAGAAGTGCTGGAGAGCAACCCGGATTATGAGAACGCCCGGCTGGCTTATGCCTTCGCTTTGGAATGTGCGGGAAAATATAAAAAAATGGAACGCCAACTGCTTTTGCTGACAGAGAAAGACCCGGACAATGCGGCCGCTTATAATTTGTGGGGATTTAGCCTGGCCGAGCGCGGCGTCCGTTTGGACGAAGCGCAGGAATACATCACCCGCGCGCTGGCGTTAAAACCCGGCGACCGGTCTTTTGCCGATTCTTTGGCCTGGACCTATTATCAAAAAGGCGATTATGCCCGCGCGCTGGAGTTGCTGGAGAGTCTGGACGAAGAGTTTGTGCAGACCAATGCGGATGTGGCGTGGCACTTGGGGGCCGTATATTTTGCGTTGGGCCGGACGGAAGATGCCCGTCCGTTGCTGGAGCGTGCCGCCCCGGAAATCAAACAAGCGAAAAAACTGCTGAAAAAGCTGCCTCCCCCGCCTTCCGCTGTTGCGCAGAGGGAATAGATTTGATAGGATGAAAAGTCAGAAGAGTATGAAACCCAATCAGACCAGTTTGCTGGGGGAAATGCTTCCCGCAGAGCGCGTGTGGATATGTAAGGACGTACCAGCCAAAAGAGACGTGATAGAGCGGTTGGTGTCCGTCGCATGCCGCGGGGAAGAAACGCTGGATCCCCAAGATGTTTTAAATCAAGTGCTCAAGCGGGAAGAAAGCCTGGGCACCACGTTGGAGACGGGGCTGTCCATTCCGCATGCGCGGCTGGAAGAGCTGGACCGTTTCCGCGCCGCGTTGGCCGTATTGCCCCGCGGTACGCGCGAGTCCAAAGCAGGGCGCGCGCAGGCGGTGTTTTTGCTGCTGTCCCCGGCCAGACCTGCTTTTTTTCAAAAACATTTGCAGACTTTGGCCGCCTTGGCTGAAAAGTTCCAACCTGAATTTATTGCAGAACTTTCTTCCTGCTCCGGCGCGGAGCAGGCGGCGGAGAAAATCGCCGCGCGTTAGCGCGGACCCAATAATATGGCGATACTTCATGTAGTAAAATACGGCGATCCTATCCTTCGCCAAAAACTAAAACCCGTGGATTTTGACTCTCTAAAGCCGCGTCTGCCGCAGCTGCTGCAGGATATGGAAGAAACCTGTTTGGCGGTGCGGGGCGTAGGGCTGGCGGCCAACCAAATCGGGCTGGATTTGCGCATGGCTTTGATTTTGATTCCGGAGTCGGACAAAAAAAACGCGCCGCTCAAGCGGGTGGTCATCATTAATCCGGAAATTGTGGACAAACGCGGCGAAATTGTAGAGGAAGAAGGCTGTCTGTCCATGCCCGGTCTGTGGGTGGAAGTTCCCCGCGCTACGGACGTGACCATTCGGTTCCTGGATGAAACGGGCCAAGAGCGCAAAGTGCGCGCGCGCGGCTTGCTGGCCAAAGCGTTTCAGCATGAAATGGACCATTTGGACGGGCACTTGTTTATTGACCACGCGGACCCCGCTTTGAAACCCGCCATTAAGAAGGAACTGAAAAAGCTCCGTACCGGCTGGGACTGAGTGATTGGCGATTTGGAAGAACCCCCGCTTTACAGCGGGGGTTTTTTATCGGGGCTTTGCCCCAAGTATTCTTCTTACCCCTTTTTCTGCCGCCAGAAAAAGGGGCGAAAAAGACCGCCCGCCAGCGGCTTATAAAACGGATTTATGGCGGTGTTTTTACAACTCACTAACGCTCAAACAAGTAAAAACATAT
>CAMGSK010000088.1 GCA_946061795.1 uncultured Elusimicrobium sp. | reverse complement strand
AAAACCGGGTTTTTGCTACGGCGGAGAATGTATTTTATATAATAAGGACATGAAAAAATTTTTTGTTTTTTTACTTTTCTTCGCCGTGCTGGCATGTTCCCTTTGGTACCGCAAAGGAGTAGAAGAAGAACGGGCCGCGGATTTGATTTGGGCCGCATATGACGGAGATTTGACCGCCGTCAAAAACGCGCTGGAAAGCGGAGCGCAAATTGACTGGGTCATGTATATAGACGACTCACTCCGCCATTACAAAAACGCCGAATTTACCCCGCTTTTGGCGGCCGCTTCCGGCGGAAACGACCAAATCGTCCGCTTACTGCTCAAACTGGGGGAGAACCCCAATCACTCCAACGTTCAAGGCTGGACGCCGCTGTTCGTCGCCGTGCGCGACGGCCACGCCGAAACGGCGGCCAAACTGGTGCAGGAAGGAGCCGACCCCAACCCGCAGACGGATACGGGGGCTACGCCTTTGATCTTGGCGATGACGGTAGATATGCCCGATGAAGGACAGCGGCTGAAACTGATAGAATATTTGCTTAAACGCGGGGCCAACCCGAATCTGCAGACAAAGTGGAATACGGACGCGTTGTTCTACGCCGTCACGGAATTAAAAAACAAAGAAGCGGTGCAATTGCTTCTGGAACACGGCGCGGACCCCTGCCGCAAATATGACGGAAACACCATTGTGCAATCCGCCCGAAGCAAATTTCCAAAAATAATCCCCGCGCTTTCCAAAGCGTACGGGGAAAAGTGTTCATCCGGCCAATAGGTTCAGCGGCCGTCAAACAAGTACTGGTCGGAATGCGTCCAATAATACCACAGGCTGTATGCCGCCAGCATAAAGCACACGCAGGCGGCAAACACCAAAATATTTCCCAGCAGCACATCCTGCTCCAGCAACCCCAGCGGACTGAGAATATAATGCCAGTCCCCCTTCATCATACCGGGAGCAAAGTTGGACATCATATCAGAAGAAGTTAAATGCAATTTCATGGCGCGCGCGTCGGCGCAGTAAATGCCCGCTCCGTACAACGTGGTGGACAGCCAATACAAAAGCGGCGGCAAAAGATACCGCCCTCCGCTCAAACGAAGCGCGCCGAAACACAGAAGAAGCACAACCAGCGTTTCCATGCAGTTGCCCGAGGCATAGCACCACCATTCCCAGCCGAAAGTGCACCAAAACCGATGAGAAAATTCGTGCGTCAGATAATTGGGCAAATAAACAAAAATATTATCAAACAACAGTTTTCCCAAAACTCCGTGCGCCTGGCCATACAAAAACCACGCGCCCGCGGCACAAAACAACAACCCCCAAAAGCCCCAGCGGAAATACAAAAAACTCTGACGATACGGATCCCACGCGCGCAATAAATTTTTTATCATAAATTTATTGTAGCAAAAAGAACGCTTCTGACAAGAGAAGCGTTCTAAGACTTAACAACCACCTAAGGCGGTAATTATTTTCGCAATATTTTCCAGTCTTCCAGATATACTTTCACTGAATATAAAACATTTCTTGGCTTAATAATCCAAAGGAGGTTCATTCAAAAGAGTTAAGGCTGGAAATACCAGCCACCTTCTTCTTTAGTAAAACCAATTTTTTGACACCAGTTTTCAGTAGCGTCGTTCTCATTCACGCAAGCAATACGAAGATAGTTAGAATAGCTAGGCACGGCCCCTGTTGTAATAAGCGAATATTTGGTACGGTCGGGACCGCGCCATGCGATTATGTCCCCCCATCCAAACCATAGCTAAAATTTTTTGTAGTCGGTCCGCAAACGGCCGCCCAACAATCGTCCGGGTCGCCACCCTGCAATACATCACTATACGTAAATAAGTTATTTTCATCATCACCTTGCACACAAAACTCAGCTCCTGACGTTTCCAACATACACATACTTTGTTGTTCCTGTAAGATTTTTAGCATTTGTATGGCTTCCGCGGTGCGCGCTTTTTCCACCGCTTTTTCATATTGCGGCAAAGCGACGGCAGACAGAATACCAATGATTAAAACAACCACTAACAGCTCTATCAGCGTAAATCCGGCGTTTTTATCGCCGGGGAAGGATTTTTGATAAATATTGTTCATAAACAAAATTTATCAAAAAAAAAAAATGAGTCAAGCCGCTTTTCTTTCCGCTCTTTCCCAAAAAAACGGCCCGGAGCTAAAAAAACTCCGGGCCCTTGCCATACCCAAAACAGACCGTCAGCTGATTTGTTCCAATTTGGCAAAAAGTTCTTTTTGCTCTTTGTTCAGCGTGCGCGGCACATCAATGGTCAATGTGACGTAAAGACTGCCTTTGGCGCTGAGCCCTTTGCCGCTGAGTTTTAACTTTTTGCCGCTGTGCGTGCCTGCGGGCACTTTCACTTTTACCGGGCCGTCCAGCGTGGGAACGTAAATCGTGCCGCCCAAAGCGGCCGTCCACGGCATGAGCGTGACGGGGACGTGCAAGTCTTCTCCCTCCAGGCGGTACGTCAAATGCGGGCGGATTTTAATGGTCAAATACAAATCGCCGTTTCCGCGCGGGGTGGGATTGCCCAATCCTTTCAGCTTGATTTTCTTGCCCTCGCTTACGCCAGCGGGCAGTTTCACCGTCACGTTGCGGCCGCCGGGCAAGGTCAGCTGCATTTGGCCGCCGCGGTGCGCGTCTTCCAAATTCAGAGCCAACTCAGCCTCCATGTCGCCCCCACGCTGGGAAGAACCCCCGGCGCGCGCTCCGCCAAAACCGCTGAATGCGCCGCCCGCGCCGCCGAACGGATTGCCGCCGCCCATTCCGCCAAAAATACTTTGGAAGAAATCGCTGAAATCAGCTCCGCCAAAATCCCCTCCGCCGTTGGAGCTGAAATTATAATAGGCGTTTCCGTTGCCGCCCGCATACTGCTGATACGCGCCGCCGAACGGATTGCCGCCCGAATACGCGCGGGAACGGCCCTGCGCGCCGGAAGCGGCCCCGCCGCCACGGGCGTAATTTTGGTATCCTTCCTGTCCCACCTGGTCGTAAATCGCGCGTTTTTGTTTGTCGGACAACACGGCGTACGCTTCGTTGACGTCCTTAAATTTTTCCGTCATCTCGGCTTTTTTGGCGTCCGGGTGCAAGTCCGGATGATATTTGCGAGCGGCGGATTTAAACGCTTTTTTTATCTCGGCGTCCGTGGCGTTTTTGCCTACGCCCAAAATTTTATAATAATCTTTATAATCAGCCATAAGTTCCCCCTTTTTCTATTTCATTTTATATAATTTTGTCCAGGAGAACGCAATGCTATTATGGACTAGTTTGGGCAATCACAAAACCCCTCTGAAACTGCTGTGGACCGCGGAAGGAGCCTCTTCGCTGGTCAATCAGTTCATGCAGCTTTTGCTGCCGTGGTATATATTAAGCACGACGGGCAGCCTGCTGTGGACGGGTTTCGTGGCCTTTTGTTCGCTGCTGCCCAATATTTTTTCTTCGCTTTTCGGCGGACAAATCATTGACAAACTGGGCCGCTCCAAAACCATGCTGGGCTGCGAGCTGATTCAGTTTGTTTTGCTGGGCGCCATTCCGGCTTTGATTGCGCGGGATATGGCGTATCCGTGGCTGATCGGCATTTTGATTTTTTTAAGTTCCTTTTTTGACGCGCCGGGACAGCTGGCGCGCACGGCCCTGGCCCCCACGTTTTCCCGTTATGCGGAAGTGCCGCTCTCACGCACGACGGGCGTGGTAGAGGCGCTGGACGGCATTATGTCCGTTTTCGGTCCGCTCCTGGGCGGTTTGGCGGTGGCCTTTTGCGGGCTTTACGCTTCGTGGAGCGCCGTGGCGGCTTTGTGTGCGGTCATCGTATTTATCAGCTTAAACATTTACAGCCGGCGCAAACCCCGCCTCTCTCCCAACCCCACCACCTTCCGTCACGCCCGGAAGCTGCTGCAAACCGACGACGTGCTGCGCCAAAGCATTTTGCTGACCATGCCGTTTTTTATTTTGGGCCAATCTTGGGAATTGCTGTTGGTGCCCGGATATATTTATCATTACGGGTACGGAGCGGTGTATTTGGGCCTGCTGGGCGCCTGTTTCGGTACGGGAGCGTTCATCGGCGCGGTGGAGTTTGCCCGCGCCGCCAGAAGATTTAAATTTTTTACGCTGCTGACGGCCAATTACGCCGCATATATGCTTTCCGTTCTGGTTTTATATTATAATTTGCCAAAAGCCGCCGTTTTGTGCGCCACCGTGCTGTGCGGCCTGCCTTTCGGCGCGTTTTCCGCGATGATTTCTACGCTGATTTTGTTGCGCTCTCCCGAAAACTTACGAGGGAAAATTTTGGGGATTTTCGGCACGGCTTCTTACACGGTGGAAAGCGTATGCGTATTGGGCATCGCCGCATTAATGCACATCTGGGGACTGCACAAAACGCTTCTGCTTATCGCGCTGCTGTTCGGCGCGCTGACGGCGGCCAGCGTATTCGGCCGCCGAAAAACCGATTTTTGGGCCGCCACGTCGGGCAAGGCGCCACTCCCACCGCAAAAAATACTCAAGAGAAAAACGCCTCTTTTGCTGGAATACAAGCCGGATTTGCGCCCGCGGAGAACGGCCCACATATGGTCCCACAAGTAATTTTTCAGAAGAAAAAAAGGAAGTATTTACAAATTATTTTTTTTTAAGTAAAATAAATAGGTAGTCAGAAAAACAATTTATTCCCCGATAGCTCAATGGTGGAGCGACCGGCTGTTAACCGGTAGGTTGTAGGTTCGAGTCCTACTCGGGGAGCCATTTTCAGAATACAGTGTAGTAAAAACTGTAGTAAATATAAAAACCCCCGGTTTAAAACCGGGGGTTTTTACTTAATCGTTCAGGCAACAATTGAAATTTTTGCGCAACGCAAATTCTTCTTTTTTGCCTTTGTTCCACCCTTGAACGGGGCGCAAATAACCCACCACGCGGCTGTAAACCTCGCATTTTGTTCCGTGGCAGTCGGCCATTTCCTTTTTAAGTTCTGCAATTTTGTTTTGAACCTCTTTCTTGCTCATAGTCCACCTCTTTGTTTGCGTTTTGGAAACAGTTGCGGCACACAACGCGGCAAGGTCGTCGGTTAATTCGGCAGATACATTCCTCCAAATAGCAGTCATATCCTGTGTATTTACAGCCCACGGCAAACCTCCGCGTTCGGATGACAGACGCAGTAAAAAGCCAGCAGGGCGCGCGCGTTTTGCTCGTTTACGCCCGGGTCGGCATAGTCAAACCGAATCCGGCACATGACCGCGCTACTCTTTACGCCCGATGTTTTGCAACCGCTGGCGCACGTCATCAGCAGGCAAATCAGCCACACCTTCCACCACTTTATCCACTTTTTCATTTTCGCGCTCCCGTTCCTTGAAAACTGCGTTTTCTGCGGCTGTGCGCCCGGAGCGATACATCACCGCCCCGAACGCCGCCAAAGCCGCCAACCCGGCGATTATCGCCGCGCAGGTCATTTCTCGCCCTTCCCCACAACGGAGCCGTCGGGATTGACCAAAGACAAGGCCGCCAAGACCTTGAGCACTTTGGCCCACACGGTATCGTCCTTCTTGGTGGAGGTCAGCTTGACCACCGCGGATACCACTACAACCACACCGCCGACAATCGTCAGCACGTCGTCCCAATGATTCTGTATCCATTCCATGTTCATTTCTCCTTGATTTCGATATGAGGGTAGTCTTTGAAGTTCGGCCAAAACGCGCCGTACTCAAAGTGGCTTTGTATTTCGCCGCGGCCGCGCAACACGGCAGCCACCGCGTCAAAGCGGTAAATCAGTTCGCGGAAACGTTCCAGGTCGTTCCAATCAATGGGGTAAGGCGCGATATCTACGGCCAAACTGGGCGTTTTATTATGCGCCGAGTTCGGCCAGCGCACCCGGCTGTTGCCCGCGTCATAGGCCGCGTTTTGCGCTTTTTCTCCGCGGTGACCTTCCAGCACCGAAAAGTCGTACTGCTTTATCAACTCACGGCAGACGGCCTGCAAATCCGGGTGGCACGTTTGGAGCCGCGCCCGGCTTGTTTGGCTAAAATTAGGCATATTATTCCCCTCCGTGCCTGGTAAGCAGAAAACTTTTAATCGTTTTGACGTCTTCCAAAATAATGTCGGTTTTTACATCGTTGCGATCAATTTGTTTCTGCATGCTGGATACTGTCGTTTCCAGTTTTTCCACCCTCGGCGGCAGGCCGTACATGGTGGCGAACCACATAATCACTCCGCCCACAATGCCGGCCAAAACCAGCCATTCTTTGGCTTTACTGGGATTCATACTTCTTCCTCCGTTTCGACTTTCTGCGCTCTGAGCGCAGAGGCCAAAGCCTCCACTTC
>CAMGSK010000087.1 GCA_946061795.1 uncultured Elusimicrobium sp. | reverse complement strand
GTGGAATGCCGCGCCTATGCGTTGACGGGCAACTGGGCTGTGATGTCCGGCAACTGTTTAAATCGCAAATTTCATACAAAGTCGGACCAGATTATCATCGGCGGACTCAATTACGACCCGGAACCCGTTAACATCTGCTTAAACGGCAAAATCAGCGTAGCGGGCCAACCGGTAAGCACCTATTACCACACGGCACAATTGACGCTGCTCTACGCCGCACCGGGGACGCCACTGGCCGACGTACTGGCCCGCGCAACGAAAGTCAACTTGCGTATTTTGAACCGCCCCGAAGAAATTTTCACTATCAGCGGCGGAAACTTCTTGGTAAACGGAAAAAAACGCAGTCTGAAGGGCAACTCTCTCAGAGGCCGCAATGTTGAGTTGGACGAACCTTGGACGACTCCTACGGCCGGCAGAGCTTCCGACGCGATGTTCTACGTCAAAAACGGCCGCGCGGTCATTGCAGGGTTTAACAACGGAAAAATTGATTCTGTCCCCAACATAGAGCTGGATTTAATTCACCGCTGGGATGAGTGCACCCGCGAAAAATCTTCCAGCTACTATACGCTGAACAGAAACGATCTGAAATTCATCAAAAACAAAACGGGCCGGGATTGGAATCAAGTGGGCCAACATATATTTGTCAGCGCCAAATAAAAACGTAAAAACGCCCTAATCCAAAAATTAGGGCGTTTTTATTTGCCCGCTCAGGCTGTGATAATTTACAATATACGTATCTTAAACTTAGGAGAATCACATGGCAAACGGAAATCCGCTTTTAAACGAAAAAGCGTTTGAACAAACCATGAGCCGCGCCTACACGGGCGGAATCATGACCCTGCAGGGCACACTGAACAAAACTTTCTTCCTGCTCTTGTTATGCGCGGTGGGGGGAATGCTGGGATTTAATCATTACCAATCTTTGGCCGGCTATTATCTGCTGGCCGGTTTTGCCGTTTTCGCGGTGGCAATGATTATCATTTTTAAGAAAAACACCGCCCCGCTTCTTGCGCCCGTTTACGCTTTTGGCGAAGGCCTGGTGCTGGGCCTGCTCTCCGCCGCGTATAACGCGCAATACCAAGGGATTGTCCTGCAGGCCGTTTCCATTACCCTGCTGGTGTTTTTCGCCATGCTGTTCATTTACCGCACGGGAATCATCAAAGTCAACCGCACCTTTATTATCGCCATTACGGCGGCCACGGGAGCGATTGCGCTGTTTTACCTCATTTCGCTGGGGCTCATGCTCTTTGGCGTCAATGTGGCATATTTCAGCAGCACCAGCACCCTCAGCATCGTCATCAACGTAATTATTTGTCTGGTGGCGGCGTTCAACTTTTTGATTGATTTTCATTTCATTGACGTAATGACCTCGGAAATCACCGCGCCGAAGTACATGGAATGGTATGCGGGATTTTCGTTAATGGTCACGTTGGTGTGGCTGTATGTGGAAATTCTGCGCCTTTTGGGCCGCTCCCGCAGCCGCTAAAATAAGCCGTACGGCGAAAAATTTGGTAAAATAAGTAGGACAAGTAGTTTTAAAACTTAACGGAGGAAGTAAACAGTATGACCATTAAAGTAGGCATTAACGGCTTCGGCCGCATCGGCCGCTTCGTGTTCCGCGCGGCGATGAACCACCCCGAAATTGAAATCGTCGGCATCAATGACTTGACCCCGGTTGACTATTTGGCTTATATGCTCAAATACGACACGATGCACGGCAAATTTGAAGGCACCGTGGAAGCCGACGTTGAAAACAGCAAACTGATCGTCAACGGCAAAGCCATCCGCGTGACCGCCGAAAAAGATCCCGCCAACTTGGCTTGGGATAAAGTGGGCGCCGAATACATCGTGGAATCCACCGGTCTGTTCCTGACCAAAGAAAAAGCCCAGGCTCACATCAAAGCCGGCGCGAAATACGTCGTTATGTCCGCTCCGTCCAAAGACGACACCCCGATGTTCGTTTGCGGCGTGAACGAAAAAACCTACGTCAAAGGAACCCAATTTGTTTCCAACGCCTCCTGCACCACCAACTGCTTGGCGCCTATCGCCAAAGTGTTGCATGACAAATGGGGCATTAAAGACGGCTTGATGACCACCGTGCACTCCACCACCGCCACGCAGAAAACCGTGGACGGCGTGTCCATGAAAGACTGGAGAGGCGGCCGCGCCGCTTCCGGCAATATTATTCCGTCTTCCACCGGCGCCGCCAAAGCCGTGGGCAAAGTCATCCCGGCCTTGAACGGCAAACTGACCGGTATGTCTATGCGCGTGCCGACCTTGGACGTGTCCGTGGTGGACTTGACCGTCAACCTCGAAAAACCGGCCAAATATGACGAAATCTGCAAAGCCATGAAAGAAGCCGCCAACGGCGAACTCAAGGGCATCTTGGGCTACACCGAAGACGCCGTGGTGTCCTCCGACTTCTTGGGCGATCCCCGCACGTCTATCTTTGACGCCAAAGCCGGCATCGCTTTGACCGACACGTTTGTGAAAGTCGTTTCTTGGTACGACAACGAAATCGGCTACTCCAACAAAGTGCTTGATTTGATCAAACACATGGCTTCGGTCAACAAATAACCAAAGTCTTACAAGCAAAGGCGGCTTGCGAAAGCCGCCTTTGTTTTCAGAAGAGAAAAGGGTAAAAGAATATGAACTTTGACAGCATCAAAAAAATGCAGGACGTAGATTTGAAAAATAAAAAAGTCCTGGTGCGCGTGGATTACAACGTGCCCCTCAAAGACGGCAAAGTGGACAACAACAAACGCATCGTCGCCACGGAAAAAACGATCAAGCACCTGCTTGACAACAACTGCCGCATCGTTTTGATGGCCCACTTGGGCCGCCCCAAAGGCAAAGTCGCGCCGGAATTCAGCTTAGCCCCCGTGGCCGAAGAAGTGCAGAAAGTGTTCGGCGTGCCCGTGCATTTTGCCAAAGACTGCGTCGGCCCGGAAGCCGATAAAGTGGTGGAACAGGCCAAAAACGGAGAAATCGTCCTTTTGGAAAACCTGCGCTTCCACCCCGAAGAAGAAAAGAACGACGCCGAATTTGCCAAACAGCTGGCCAAACACGGCGAAGTGTTCGTGCAAGAAGCTTTCGGCACCGTGCACCGCGCCCACGCTTCCACCAGCGCAATTGCCCAGTATTTGCCGGGTTCTATCGGCTATTTGGTGCAGAAAGAAGTGGAATTTTTGGGTAAAGCCCTCAACAATCCGGCCCGCCCGTTTGCGGCCGTCATCGGCGGCGCGAAAGTGTCCGACAAAATCATGCTGCTCAACAATCTGCTGGACAAAGTCAACGTCCTCATCATCGGCGGCGGCATGGCTTACACTTTCCTGAAAGCCAAAGGCATGGAAGTGGGCAAATCCCTCTTGGATGAAACGAAAATCGAAGAGGCCAAACAAGTCATGGACAAAGCCGAAGCCAAAGGCGTCAAAATGCTGATGCCGGTGGATTTCCGCATCTCCAAAGAATTTTCCGAAACCGCCGAAGCCGTCATTTCCGACACGATTCCGGCGGATATGGAAGGCATGGATATCGGCCCGAAAACGGAGAAACTGTTTGCCGACGAGCTGATGAAATGCAAAACGATTTTCTGGAACGGCCCCATGGGCGTGTTTGAATTCCCGAATTTCGCCAAAGGCAGCTTTGCCATTGCGCAGGCCATGATTGACGCCACCAAAGCCGGCGCCACCACGATTATCGGCGGCGGCGACAGCGTCAACGTCATCAAAAAAGGCAAATTCAACCAGAAAGAATTCTCCCACGTTTCCACGGGCGGCGGCGCCAGCATGGAATTTGTGGAAGGAAAGGAATTGCCGGGACTGGCGGCCTTGGCCAAATAGTCCGGCAAGCACTTTTTGCCAATACAGAATAATCTGTCACAAACCGGGCTTGGTCGCTTTGGAAACCAAGTAAGGCCAGCTCTTCCTGCCTAAGTAAGATTATGACACAAACCTGCCCTCCGTTGTATGAGGGCAGGTCTATTTTCTGCCGGAAGGAATTGCCGGGACTGGCGGCCTTGGCCAAATAGTCCGGCAAGTACTTTTTTCCAACGCAAAACTGTCTGCTCCAAACACAAACCCTCCGCTTAGCGGAGGGTTTGTTTGTTTAAAACCGAATTTCAATAAAAAAACGTTAAAAATCATCTGGCAGTGCATAGCCGGGAGATTTATAAACAGTTCCGCCCAGCATACGGCATTGTTCTGCGGCAGTGTTGGTTTGGCTATAATGAGTATAACAATAAAACTTATCGTCATTTTTTAACGCCAGCTCTCCATGAAAAGACTTTACCGTTCCATAAATATTGGAACCGTAGGCCCCGCCGCCTGATAATACCAAACGGTATTTATCCGTGGAACAGAGATTTCCCGTATCCTCATTACAAGGAAAACTGACGGATAATTCTTCCAAAGTATTACAAGCTTGTGCGGAGTCAGCCAATTTGCAAACTTCTTTCGCTTTTTTCATACTTTGCATAAGACGCGCCACATTTTTTACTTTTATCCTAAATACCGTTTTTTGGTACTGAGGCAACGCCACACTGGCCAATATACCGATGATAAGCACCACCACCAATAATTCTATCAGCGTGAAACCGCCTAAACGGCTTAAAACTGTGTTTTTTCCATCCGAATTATATTTTTTGTTTCTCATATATGAAAATTTATCAAAAAAAAAAAATGCGTCAAGGATTTCTATCCATTTGCTAAAATAAGCTATGGCATCCTCGGAACAATTTGTCCAATATGTCTGTGACCGTCTGAGCAAGGCGGGTGAAATCACCGCCAAAAAAATGTTTGGAGAGTACGGGTTTTACTGCGGCGGAAAGTTTGTCGGAGTCATTTGTGACAATCAGCTGTTTGTAAAAATTACACCGCAGGGGGAAAAAGCTTTTCCTTTCTTGCCAAAAGCCGCCCCTTATCCCGGGGCAAAACCTTACTTTTTGCTGCAAGACCCGGACGATGTTTCCCTGCTGTGCCGTGTGGTAAAACAAACCGCGGACGCTTTGCCAAGCCCAAAGAAAAAGCCGGCGCGCAGGACGCGCTCACAGGCGGCGTAAAAAATTGTATAATAGAAAAGTCAATTCCACAGGAGATAATAAAATTATATGCAAACGCTTCTTTTCATCATCCATTATTTTGCGTGCATTCTGCTGATTTTGTTGATTTTATTGCAAAGCGGGAAAGGCTCCGCCGCCGGTATTTTCGGCGCGTCGGGAGCGGACAATATTTTCGCCAGCCCCACTGCCTTTAACGCCATAAACAAACTAACCGCCGCTTTGGCCGTCACGCTGTTCTGCACGTCCATTTTGCTAACGGTTTCTTACAACCGCAAAGCGTCCGTCTCCGTCTTGGACAAAGTGAATCTGCCCGCGCCGACGGCTCCCGCCGAACCGGGAAAATAACTTTTCTTTAGACCGAAACCCCGCGCAGCAGCGCGGGGTTTTTTGTAGAACTTCCAACAAACCGGATTCCGCTTCAGCACTTTTCTATTCGGCGGCTGATTTCCCGCGGACCGGATTGAACTCCGGCAGGATATGTCTGAGACTTCGTGAACATAAAATGCAAAATTTCCACAAAATACGCCGTCATTACGTCAAACGTATTAATGGCACTTCCATAATGACTGGCCAAATTGAGCAACCTGCCGCCGTTTAATATAAATACGTTTTTATTCTTTATCCGCGACGCTTCTATCCCGTTAAACAACACTTTGCCGCGGGGCAATTTATCCCGGCAAATTTCCCGGTCGTCGTGTCCGGCGTTGCACAGAATGACGCCATCTTTAAAATTGGGAATTTTCGTGATATCCAGTACTTTCTGCACCCCCGTGCATGTAATAATAACGTCAGCGCACTTGGCTGCATGCTCTAAATCGTCCGTCCAAAATCCTTCACTTTTTGCCTGCATCCTCCGCAAAGAATCAATTTCGCACACTACGACGCTTGCCCCCATACTGCGCGCGGCCTGTGCCACTCCTTGCCCGATGGGGCCAAACCCCACCACCGCCACATTTTTACGGCACAATTCCAAATTGGTCAAATACCGAAATCCATACCACACTCCGTAAGCCACTTCATAGCGGTTATGTATGCCCTTATATCCCACCTCATCCCAGGTAAACCACGGGAAAGCAGGTCTATGAGTCCGGGCAATATGCACGCCGGTTCCCGTCACTTCGGAGGCGGAATTGAGCAGAATGCCCTTCTCCATAGCTAATTTAGTCAAACGGCCGCCCATCTCAAAAATAAAATTTGGTTTATAACGTAAAAGACGAGCGTATTCCTTTTCCAGTTCCTCCCAGCTGCGGGCCTTTGTGCCAAATGTTAAAACT
>CAMGSK010000086.1 GCA_946061795.1 uncultured Elusimicrobium sp. | reverse complement strand
GGGCCCTGAAAAGGGCCCTGTGTTTGCCTTACTAAAAATCCCCCGGGCTTAGCTTGGGGGACTTTTTTTGCCGGGAAAATCTGAATGTAAGCGGAAAATGTTAAAGACCAATTTGTTCCCGTTTTCTGTCTGTTTTTTTATCCTTTTGGGCTGACAGTTGACTCGTTTTTTTTTTTTGATACCCTATACATGTTAAAAATAAATGCGGGTTTTTGGGGCGGTTAGAAGCCTTTACCGCCAGTATAAAAGGAGAAAATATGAAGAGAGGTTTTACCTTGATAGAGCTTTTGGTGGTGGTGCTGATTATCGGCATTTTGTCGGCTGTTGCATTGCCTCAGTACACCAAAGCAGTGACGAAAGCGCGGTTTGCCGAAGCTTTTGCCAATTTAAAGACAATTGCCCAGGCGGATGCGGTATGCCAATTGGCCACCGGTCATGCTTGTGCAATAGAAGATTTGGATGTGCAAGTAGGAGTTTCCAGCCCGGGGCGTTATCCGGAAACAGAGTATTTTTGGTATGCCGCCAGTGATGCCGCGGACGGGAGTCCTTATGCTCAATATAAAAAAGAAGACGTTTGTTTGTGTGTTCGGGAGAGTGGCATCGTGTTTAGTACAGGGAGCGGTTGTGCTTCTGCCGATCCTTCTATGAATTACGGCGCATTATTAAATATCCCGGAAGACGAGACTTGCTCCTGCTGCTGATTGTTGGTGTTTTAGCCGTTTCTTTTGACGCGCCAGCCGTATCCTTGGGATATTGTTCGTCCGATAGCTTGCAACTGCTTTTCCAGACAGCCGCGGCATTTGGAAGGGTCTTCCGCTGCGCAGGCTTTGCCGGGATAAAGCGCATAATTCAGGCGCGCTTCCCCCTCCGTCACGTTGGGCATAATCACGTTGGCCCCGCTCTGCAGGGCTTTCATCCGGCCCCGCGGCTCTAAAGTTTCCATGGCGGTGGTGGCGGGAATGTTGGCTTGTGGCAGCAATAGGCGCGTGAGCGCCATTACCTTCAGCGCGGGCGTTAATGCGGGCTTGGGAGCGTCTTTGAGCGGCGTGTCCGGGTTGGGAATAAACGGCCCGATTCCCACCATGTCCGCGTCCAAAGCTTGAAAAAACAAAATGTCTTTTGCCAGAGAACGCGCCGTTTGGCCCGGCAGGCCGACCAGTACGCCCGTGCCCGTTTCATATCCCAATTCTTTTAAATCTCTTAGGCAGCGCAGGCGGTTGTCAAAATCCATTCCCGGATGATAACGCCCGTATAAAGCGCGGTCCGTCGTTTCAATGCGCAGTAAAAAGCGGTCCGCTCCGGCTTCTTTGAGTGCAAAATATTCTTCCCGGGGCCTTTCGCCTATGCTCAGCGTGACGGCCACGCCCAGACGTTTGAGCGCCTGCAGGAGCGGCGTTAACCGGCTGACAGTAAAAAAGGCGTCTTCCCCCCCCTGCAGAACAACGGTTTTATAGCCGTTTTGCACGGCCTTTTCTGCCCAGGAGAGGATTTGCTTTTCGTCCAAACGATAACGCGTAAGAGCCCGGTTTTGGGCCTGCAAACCGCAGTAGAGACATTGGTTGCGGCAAATATTGGTAAATTCAATCAGCGCGCGCAAATGCACCTCATCTCCGACGTATTTCCGCCGCACTTCGTCCGCCGCTTGAAACAAGGCTTCCTCCGCGGCGGGTTCCGTCAGCAAAAATTCCAGCTCCGCTTCGTTTAGGCGGTGCGCCGTTTGGGCTTTTTGAAGTAAATTTTCTGCGTTCATAAATACAGTGTATAAAAAAACCCCCGTCTTACGACAGGGGTTTTGAACAAGGGAAATATTATTTTCCCGCTTGCGGTTTGCGCAGGGACTCAAGCAGATTTTTAGAGTCGGAAATCGTCGGGTCCAGCGTTTTGCTTACCGTATTGTAATTGAAGCGGTAAGAGATTTTAAAGCTTTGCGGATTTTCGGGCGGTACGCGGACCAATACGGAGTAATTGTCCGGTTCCACGGCGGTGGTAATATCCCACGTAATGGCGGCTTGGGCCGCCGGATGGCGGGAATTAATCAGCTGTTGGAGCGTTTGCCCGTTTACCATGGGATAATTTTGCACCTCGCTCAAAATTATTTCCTCAGCGGAGGGTTGGCTTTCGGCTTCAGACGCATTTACCGGGGCGCCGAAAGGTTCCTGCGCGGCGGGCTGGGCGGGAAGCGCCGGAGCCGGGTTCAGCATTTCGTCCATGCTGTTGTCGGACGGCAGCGTTTGCGTAGCAGCCGGTTTGGATTTTAAGAAGTTGATGTTTTCGGGTAAAATCTCCAAATAAGCCAACATGAAGTAAATCAACCCGATGATAACCAGCGTGACCAAGGAGCCCAAGACGATTTTCGTCGTGTTCTTTTCGGAAGGCTGCAGGTCGGCCGCTTTCAGATCGTGCTGGGCGTTGATGTCCAGGTCCGAGTCGGACAAATCCAGCCTGTCCGATTCCATGGGGTCTTGCACCATGGGGACGGTTTTAATGTCCATGGTGGCTCCGCGTTTGGTGCGGATGGTGTTTTCCAAAATCACTTTGGACATGGTCAAGTCCGCTTCGTCTTTTTTGTGAGGGACGATTTCTTCCACGGCCTCGGTCGTCACGACGGCTTCGGGAGCGGAATATTTTCCTTCTTTTTCCGCTTTGGCCGCTTCATGTGAGCCGGGCAGCATTCCCGCCGCTTCCTGCGCGGCCGCCTGGCTGATGGCCGCATTGCGGGATGTGTTAGCCTGGGCGGGAGGAATGAAATCGGAAATGAGGTACGTGGCTCCTTCTTTCAATTCCACTTCCGTCATGTCGTTGGGATTGGAAAAGCTTTGCGGAGCGGGCTCTTCCTGGGCTTGGGGCAGGGACTGGGCGTTCGCCTCGGGCAGAGGGAAGTCTTCCGTCGGGGTGCGTTCGGTAAACGCTTCGTCCAAGTCCTGCTGGGAAATCAAATTATCGTCTTTTTGTTCCGGTTCTATCTTTTTACCAGGTACCAATTCTTGAACCGTTTCCGTGGTTTCTTTGGCTTGTTCTTCAGCGGGCTGAGGATCCATGGCCGTCAACACGGCTTCCGCCACCGGAGAGTTGTTTGCGGCGTCGGGCAGAATGGCAGGATCGGTCTGCATCGGAATGTGGGTTTGCATGCCTTCAATTTCCAAGTTGGAAATCGTCAGCTGGGGTGCGTCCCCCTCTAAATTCAAAGACTGTTTTTCTCCCTCGTTTTGCGCCGAAACGGGCGTTTGCTGGGGCTCGGCCACAGCCGGTTGGGCCTGCTGGGGAGCCTGTTCGGCGGCGCTCTGCGTTTCTTTTTGTGCTTCTTCAATAGCGGCCAGCACCGCGTCATTTTGCGCCGCGGGAGCGGTAATTTCATTAATGACTTGTTCGCGCTGCTGCGGCGTCAAAGGCTGGGGCTGAGGTTCTTGGTTGTCCTGTGCGGGTTCGGCGTCCTGTTTTGCCGCAGAAGCCGCCAAAGCGGCCACGCCCGCTCCCGCCGCAACGGCGGCCGCGGGAGAAAGCAAATCTTGGAAAGTGGCTTCTTTTTCTTCTTCGGTTTGTTCGGCGGGAGTGGAAGAGTACAGCGAATCCAGTGCCGAGCGCAGCACCACTTCTTCTCCTGCTTTTTCGGTGATGTTTTCCGTTTTTTGCGCGTCAATTTGAATTTCGTTTAAGAAATCTACGGACTTGGTGTCCTCTCCGGCTTGCGCCACCAGTTTCTCCGCGTGGTTGACCAGACTTTCCGTATTGGTAATTAATCCTTCCTCCACCACGGGAGCGTCCGCCGGATGAGCTTCTTCGGCGGGAGCGGCGGTTTGCGGCACGGGTGACGGTGCGGCCGCTTGTGCGGCGGAAGCCGCCATAGCGGCGTCCACTTTGTTTTTTAATCCTTCAAATTCACGGGTCAGATGATCAATTTTGTCTATCAGCAGCTGCAGTACGGACGTATCCACCGCCGCGGGCTGGGCGGTTTGCGCGGAAGACTGGGGTTCCTGACGGGGCTGCGGCGTTTGTTGCTGCATTTCCGGAATGGCGAAAAAAGTGCCCGCGCGGCGCATGGTTTCCGGCTCCTGGGCAGGAACTTCGTCAAATTCAAAAATGGAAGAAGCTTTTACCCATTCCTGGTTTGCTCCCGCTTCCGTTTCTTCCGAGCAGATTAGCGTCTCGGGAGTAAAGCCGTCCAAGCCGGCCAGTTTGTCCTCTTCAAAAGGACCGTCCACTTTGTCATTGATATAGACCCAATATCTCATTGTTTTTGTCACCCTGAAAATAAAAATAAACCGTCACAATACAAGCATACCAAATTATCCCCGTTTTTAACAGCGTTTTTTAAGGGGTTTGTATTTAGTCCCGGCTTTGCAGTCCCGCGGGGCGCGCTTTGGCGTAGGTGTCCATCAGCGCTTCCACTTGGGCCGGATCGGCCTTGTGGGCCAAAATATTGTTGAGCATGTCGCCCACCAGCTCCAAAGAAGAACCGCTTTCCAGCTTGTCCAGCGCAAACGCGGAAATCCGTCCGTCCGACGTTCCGTTGAGTTCCCCCACCAAAGCGGAAAGAGCGAACTCGTGTTTGGCCCGGTCCGATTTCCAAAAAGTATATGGAGCGAGGGATTTCTCAAAGAAAGCGATAATTTCTTCGGGAGACTTGGTGCCCAAATAATTTTTCAGTGCGCGCGGAGCCAGCCCTTTGGTCAGCGTTTTGGCTTTTAAATCGCGCAGATAGACCGCTTGTTTGGTCGCTTCGTCCAAACTCAGCGCGCCCAGCAGCACCTTGCAGGCCAGTTCTTTGTTTTCCGATTCTTCCTGACAATACGGCAGCTGCAGCAGCAGTTCGTTCATTTCCCGTTCCAGCTGCATATAGGTTTTTTGTCCGGCAAAACGTTGGGCTATGTCGTATTCGTAGCCAGCGTAAATTTCTTTTTTGGAAAGGGCTTTGCAGAGCAAGATGCGCTCTCTGCGCAGCGCCGCTTTGCGCCGGGCGGTTTCAAAGGATTGCTCCGTTCCGTCCAACAGCACCTGAACGGCCAAAGAGAGGTTTTCTTCTTTTTGGCTGACGTGCGGCAATTTTTGCAGTACCGCGTCAAAAGCGTCCAAAATATCCCCCGGGGTTTTGGTCTTGAGGTAGCGGCAGGCGATAATCATCAAATCTTCTTCCAAAATTCTCCCCCCCAGCAGTTTGGAGGTAAGCGTAATGTCCTGCGCGTCTTTTTGGGTAATGCGGCAGAGGAGAGTTTTGGCCGCCAGAGAAGCGTTCAGCGCCGCATCCGGATTGACGGCTTCCAACGTTTTCATCAGTGCGTCAAAACGGGGCTGGAAAGCCTCCGCACCCGGCGCCGTATATACGGCCAGCAACGCGGCGGTGATTTTCAGCGGCAGGCGGAGTTTGTCTGCCGTTTGGCAGACGGCTTGTTTATTCTCACGCAAAATTCGTGCGTTGGCCGCGGCGTCTTGCCGGGCCGCTTTGATCAGCGCGTTAAAACCGTGGCGGGCTTTTTCCTCATCGGATAACGAGGCGTCGTCTCTTACGTCCTGCAGGGATTTGGCAAATTCCACGTCAAAAAAACGTTCGCTGGCAAACGAAGCGTAATAATTCAGCCCCAGTTCCGTTTCCTCTTCGGAAGAGCCCAGCGCGGCGGCCAGTTCCGCCACGGAAGCGGCGTTGTTGTAGATGCGCAGCTGACGCAGCGCGGCGGGCAGGGTGATTTCATCCAACAGCATTTTTGCCACAATGGTGTCCGCCGCCGGGCTGCCTTCTCCCAGTTGGGCGGAAAAGTCGGCAATGTCCTGCTGCAAGGCCTGCAGGGTTTTTTTGTTTTCCAGGGTATAGACCAGCTTTGCCGCGTAATCGTCGTCAATGTTGGGCAGCATTTTGTAAATGGCTCCCAACATGCCGCTTCTTTTGGTTGCTTTTTCAGTCATGAATCCGCCTTTTAACAGGATTTGGCAAAAGTTTCTATTTGCTTATGCAATTTTTCGGCCAGCGTTTGGTCTTGGATAAACGCCAGATTGGCCTGAATATTTTCTATACAGCAGCGCAGCGCGCTTTGCAGCAAATGCCGCGCGCAGCGCGCGTCCGACAAAATAACGGGTGCAACGTCGGGCTGCATGGCTTGGATTTCGCGCAGGCAATGCAATGCGGTAGTGGCCGTATCGGCCGGTACACCGGCCGCATAGGCCAAAGCGTCCTGCATGGCTTGCGCGCGCCCGGGATCTTCTTTGGGCAATTTTTTGGCGACGATGAAAGCGGAATAGGCCGCCGCGTCTTCTTGCACCAATTCAATCAGCCGGGTTTTAAACGCGCCCAGTTTGCGCATGGATTGCTCCAGACGGGTCTTGGCTTCTTGCGCGGTGGTTTTTTTAAGCAAGGTGGTACCCGC
>CAMGSK010000085.1 GCA_946061795.1 uncultured Elusimicrobium sp. | reverse complement strand
CATGGCCGCCAGCAGAAACAGTGTGGAGCACGCCGTCACCAGCACCGCCGCGCCCGCGGCGCGGGGAAATTTTTTCAGCAGGGCGGAAGCGGCTAAAGCCAAGGCCAACGCAAACAGTGAAATTAAAAATAAGGAAGAGAACATTTATTTTTCCTCCTTTGTTTCCGCCGGGCGCGGTGCGGTTTGTTTGACCAGCGTTTGCACGTTGTGCACGTCCCGGCGCATCAGCTCGGCCGGGGGAATCAGGCGGGCGAATTTGACCAAATCGGACGATTGAACATACTCTTTCAACGCGGCCAGCAGCGGGCCGAGCTCTTTGACGTTGCGTGCGCGGCGCAGGAGCTCCGCCGACGTATCAGACGACACGTCCAAACCGAATCGACGCCAGAAATATTCGCGCAAAATGGCGTCCAGTTCGCTGTAAAAAAGCTTATATTCCGCTTTTTCCCACAGCCCGCTTTGCAGCAAGATTTGTATTTTAGACAGTGCAATAATATCGGCCGGGCGGGTGTCCCGCTCCGCGCGGAGCAGCGCTCTGTCTTCCCGCACGTCCCGCCACCACCGCCGGGCGAAATAAACAATCAACGCCAGCACCAGCGCGCACAGAAGCCAAATCAGCCGGTTGGAAGGAATATAGGGGGGGCGGATGTCGCGCAGGGTTTTTTCTTTAAAATATTGTACGGGCTGGACGGAAAGGGTCTTCGTGTCGGAAGAAGCCTGCGCCAGCGTGCGTCCGCCTTCCTGGTCTTTGAGCAGAAACGTGACCGTAAAGGTGGAAGGGCCCAACGTAAAAGGCATCAGCGTCACGTCATAGGCCGCCGTTCCCGGGGAAAGAGGACGCTTCTCGCTGCGGGTCAGCTCAAAGCCTTCGGGCAGCTCGTCTCGGTCCAGCTCCAGGATATATCCCGGCGTATAGGCTATTTCAAACGACGCGTCAAAAGGCTGGGCGAAAGAAACCCGGTCCGGCATGGTTTGCGCGGTGAAAGAAATTTCCTGCGCGCGTCCCGCGGAAATAAGCAGTATGCAACAAAACGCAAAAAAAAGTTTTTTCATCGTTTCACCTTTTTGGCGCGTTTGCGGAAGAACGCGATTACCGGGTCGGCCGACGGCAGTGCCGGGTCCACTTCCACGGCCTCTATTTTCAGCGGACGGAATACGTCTTCCAAGCCGGTTTTCCACGCGTCCCGTCTGAATTTAAGCAGGCGGTTTAACGCGGCAGACCCCAGAGACACAAAGCGTTCTTCTCCCGTTTCCGGATCACGCACGTTTAAACAGGCGTGCAGCGGAGGAAGTGCTTTTTCCGCGCGGTCTTCTATGATGATGGGAATCAAATCAAATTTCCGCGCCGCCAAGCGCAAAGGATGCGCGAAAGACTGCGGGTCGGCCAAAAAATCCGAAATTAAAATTAGAATTCCCTGCCGTTTGATGAGTTTGTTTAGGGCGCTTAAAGCCAGCGCAATGTCCGTTCCGTCGTTTTTGGGCTCAAAAGCCACCAGTTCGCGGATCAGGCGCAAAATGTGTTTTTTGCCTTTTTTGGGCGGGACGAAAAGCTCCACTTTGTCCGAAAAAAGCAGCAGCCCCACTTTGTCGCTGTTTTTTAAGGCCGAGAAAGCGAACAGCGCGGCCAGCTCAGCGGCGGTTTCTTGCTTGAATTTATCCACGGAGCCGAAGCGCAGGGAGGCGGAAACGTCGCAGGCGATCATCAGCGTCAGTTCGCGCTCTTCGTTGAACTTTTTAACGTACGGCACGCCGCTACGCGCGGTCACGTTCCAGTCGATGCTGCGTACGTCGTCCCCGGGAGTGTATTCGCGCACTTCCGAAAATTCTATGCCCTGGCCTTTAAACGCGCTGAGATACTGGCCGGCCAAGGTTTCTTCCACCAGTTTGCCGGTCTGAATTTCTATTTGCCGTACTTTTTTTAAAATTTCGGCGGTATCCATGCGCATGGGAGGTACTCCTTGGGCTTAGGGGACGTCCACGGCTTCAAAGATTTGTTTGACGATTTGGTCCGGGCTGACGTTTTCGGCTTCGGCTTCATACGTCAGCAGCACGCGGTGGCGCAGCACGTCCAGTCCCACGGCCTTGATGTCTTCGGGCGTGACGTATCCCCGGCCGTTAAGAAAGGCGTAGGCTTTGGCCGCCTGCGTGAGAAAAATAGTGGCGCGGGGGCTGGCTCCGTAAGCGATGAAAGAGGCCAGTTTGTCCAGTTTATAGGCTTTGGGCTCGCGGGTGGCGAACACCAAATCCACAATATAATTTTTAATCTTTTCGTCCACGTAGATCCCGTCGGCCACGGCGCGGGCTTTCAGGATCATTTCCGGGGTGACGGCCGTATTGAGCGCGATGGGCTGGTGGGAGGACATGCGTTCCAAAATCAGTTTTTCTTCCTCTTTGGTGGGATACGTGACCAGCACTTTGAGCATAAAGCGGTCCACCTGCGCTTCCGGCAGGGGGTACGTGCCTTCCTGCTCCACGGGGTTTTGCGTGGCCAGCACCATAAACGGTGCGGGCAGTTTGTAGGTTTTTTCTCCGATGGTCACCTGACGTTCCTGCATGGCTTCCAGCAGCGCGCTTTGCACTTTGGCGGGGGAGCGGTTGATTTCGTCGGCCAGCACGAAGTTGGAAAAAATGGGGCCGCGTTTGGGGTAGAACATGCCGTCTTTGGGATTGAAAATCAGCGTGCCGGTAATGTCGGCGGGCAGCAAGTCCGGCGTGAACTGGATACGTTGGAACTGGGCGTGTATGGCCGCGGCCAGCGTTTTGACGGCCAGCGTTTTCGCCAGGCCGGGAACGCCTTCAATCAAAATGTGTCCGTCGGCCAGCAACGCCACCAACATTTTTTCAATCAAGGCGTCCTGCCCGACAATGACTTTGCTCACTTCGCGTTTCAAATCTTGCAAAAACAAACTTTCGGTCTGCACCTGCCGGTTCAGCGTGGCGATATCCATAATCTCCTCCCCTTCGTTGGCCCCGCGCGGGGCGGGGACGTTTTCTTTATTATAACTAAAATGCGCGCGCCGGGGAAGCGGGGCAAAAGGATTAGTTTTTTACTCCCGCGCCGCCGCTATTTTGTTAAAATATAAACAGAGAGTTAGGGAGGCAGTATGAAAAAACCGGTCGTTCCGTTTTGGATAAGATCTTATTTTTGTTTCTTTTTGGCCAATTGGGCCGTATTTGAGCTGTTGCGCGTCATATTTTTATACGTTTTCCGCGGCGCACTGACGCCGCAGCATTATCATGAACTGTGGACCACTTTTTATATCGGCGCCAAGTTTGACTTCCGTTTGGCCGGCGCCGTGGCCGCGCCGTTGGGGCTTTATTTGGCTTTATGCGCGTTTTGGCGCGGAGCACGGAAGGCCAAAAAGCTGATGTGTTGGTTCTGCGCGCTTTTGGAAGCGGCGGTCATGCTGGTGTATTTTGCCGATTTCGCCCACTACTCCTATATTTCCATGCGTATCACGGCCTCCGTGTTTAAATATTCCGAAAATGCGCTGATTTCCGCCCAAATGATGTGGCAGACTTATCCGGTGATTTGGATTTTGCTGGGCCTTCTGCTGTGGGGAACGCTGGGATATTTCTTTACCAAAAAATTGTTGGTCCGCGCATTTGAGCGCGAGGACGGATACCGTTGGAAAGGCAAACTGGGCTGGTTTTTTGCCGGACTACTCATAACGGCGGCGTTGATGTTCGGGCAAATCAGCCAGTATCCGCTGCGCTGGAGCAACGCCTACCACTCCACCAACAATTTCATCTGCAACCTGACGCTTAACCCGGCGGTCAATCTGTTTGACACGTACCGTTTCGCCCAAAGCAAGGATTACAGCGAAGAGGCCGCGCGCGAATATTATCCCGAGGTGGCCAAATATCTGCAAGTGGACAAACCCGATGCCGAAACCTTAAATTATCTGCGCGTAATAAAAGGAAGCAAAACCCCGAAAGATTACAACGTGGTGGTTATTTTTATGGAATCGTTTGCGTGGAACAAGTCCTCTTTTACCAATCCGGATTTGGACCCGACCCCTTTTGCCAAAAAGCTGGCGGAACGCTCCATTTTGTTTACCAACTTTTTCACGCCCACTTCCGCCACGGCGCGCGCCGTATTCGCCACGCTGACGGGACTGCCGGACGTGAGCGCGATCAAGACCAGCTCCCGCAACCCGTTCATCGTGGACCAGCACGTGGTGGCCAACGCGCTGAGCGATTATGAAAAATACTATTTCATCGGCGGCAGCAGCAGCTGGGGTAATATCCGCGGCGTGATTGAGCACAATTTGGCTGACATCCACATGTATGAAGAGGGCAAATTCCAAAATGAACGCCGCAACGACGTGTGGGGCATTTCCGATTTGGATTTGTTCCGCGAAGCCAACCGCATTTTGGAAGAGGACCAGCAAAAGACTAAAAAGCCCTTTTTCGCCATTATTCAAACGGCGGGATACCACCGCCCCTATACCATTCCCGAAGACAACGCCGGCTTTGTGCCGGACACGAAACTGACCGAAGAGCAGGCGCACAAGCGCAGTTTTGTCAGCGTGGCCGAGTATAATTCTTTGCGTTTGTCGGACCATTTTTTGGCGGAGTTTTTCCGCTTGGCCGAAAAGAGCGAGTATTATAAAAACACTTTGTTTGTGATTTTCGGCGACCACGGCCTCGCCGCGCCGGAATCGGAAAATATGCCCCGCGGCTATGTGGAGTGGAACTTGATTAACCACCAGGTGCCTCTTATTTTGGCGGGCCCGGTGGTCAAACATCCGCGCGTCATTGAACGGACGGCCAGCCAAGTGGATATTTTGCCCACGATTATGGGTTTCCTGGGCAGAGCTTATTTTACGCGCGCCATCGGGCGCGACGCGCTCAATGACCGCCTGGAACCCGGCGCGTTTATCTATTCTTGGGCGCAGACCCCGCATCCGATCGGCTTTGTGCAGGGGGAATATTATTACCAAATTTTGGATACGGACGGAAAGGACGGACTGTATAAGTTCGGTGCAGAGGATTTCAGCCGGGATTTATCCAAAGAACAGCCCCAGCGTTATAAACATATGAAAAATATGGCGCTGGGACTCTATGAAACTTCGCGCTATTTGTTGTATCATAATCAAAAGGTGGCAGACCAAGACCAGCTAAAGGAGAATGTATGAGCGGAATATCCATTGCCGTAATTATCGTTGCCGTAGTGGCGGTTTATTTTGTGATGACGTACAACGCGTTTGTTTTGTTGCGCAACCGCGTGCGCGAAGCCTGGAGCGACATTGAAGTGCAGATGAAACGCCGCTATGATTTGATTCCCAATTTGGTGGAAACGGTCAAAGGCTACGCCAAACATGAAAGCGGCACGCTGGAAAAAGTGATTCAGGCGCGCAATATGGCCATGGCGCAGCAGGGTACGGTGGCTGACGCGGCCAAAAACGAGAACGTGCTGACCGGCGCGCTCAAATCCATTTTCGCACTGAGTGAAAATTACCCGGAACTGAAAGCCAACCAAAACTTTATGGAACTCCAGCGCGAACTGCGCGACACCGAAGATAAAATGCAGGCCGCGCGCCGCTTCTACAACGGCAATGTGCTGGCTTACAACACCAAAACGGAGCTCTTCCCCAGCAACGTGGTGGCGTCTTTCTTCCACTTTGAAAAACAAGAATTTTTCTCTTTGGGAGAAGAGGACCAGGCGGCCAAACAGCCCGTACAGGTTAAATTCTAGGAGCCGGTGTGGCCACAACGTACGATTTTATCTCGCAAAACAAGCGGCGCACTTGGCTGCTTGTTTTGCTTTTTCCCGTCACGTTTGCGCTGTTGGGGTACGTGTTTTTGCTGGGCTTTAGCTATCTCTCAGTCCAAGAAGCCGATATTTCTTCCCATGAAGCGTTTTATGAAACCAGCGGAGCGTATTACTCGGGAGAAGGCACTCCGGCGGAGCGGGCCAACCGCCTGGCCGCAAAAATCCTGCCGTGGATGTGGCTGGCCGCCGTGGCGTGGATTATTATTTCCTATTACGCCGGCGACGCCATGCTGCTGCGCGGTGCGGGCGCGGTAGAAATTACCCAAGACGACCAGCCCGAAATTTACCGGTTGGTGGAAAACCTTTGTATTGCGGCGGGCCTCCCCGTTCCGCGCGTGTATATCATCAACGATTCTTCTTTAAATGCGTTCGCCACCGGGCGCGACCCGCAGCATGCTTCCGTTGCACTGACCAAAGGTATCGTGCAAAAATTGGAGCGTGCGGAGCTGGAAGGGGTAATTGCGCACGAACTGTCCCACGTGAAAAACCGCGACATCCGCTTAATGCTTATTACCGTGGCGGGAATTTCTTTTTGTACGTTTGCGGCGGAAATTTGTTTCCGCATAGGCTCCTCCGCTTCCAGAAGAAGCGGTAAAAATAAGGGCGGAGCCGCCGCGCTTTTCTTGGCGGCGGGAGTATTTTTTGCCGTGTACGGCTATTTGATTGCGCCGCTGATACGTCTGGCCGTCTCCCGTACGCGCGAATATTATGCAGACGCGTCCGCCGCGCTGATCACGCGCAACCCGGGCGCTCTGGCGAGCGCATTGGAAAAAATCACTGCAGACCCCGTGGTGGAAAAACTGGAATCTCACGCCAGCATGGCGGCCA
>CAMGSK010000084.1 GCA_946061795.1 uncultured Elusimicrobium sp. | reverse complement strand
TATGACGCAAACGGCCGCTTTTTAGCCCAGTCCGTGCGGACGCATTCCTGCGGGGTAAACAAACGTTATGTGGAAAATAAAGCCCAAACCGTGGAGTTTTTGTCCAAAACACTGGGGCTTTCCAAGAAGGAAATTGAACAAAAGTGGAAAACCAAAAGCAATTTCTTTTTTGTAGCCAAAAAAATCAAGCCTGACGTCTATATGCAAATGCTGCCGGTTTTGCGCACGCGGCTGGGGCAGGGGCTGGAATTAACGCCGGAATATGAACGCATTCATCCTTACGGCCGCAGCGCGATTGACTTGCTGGGGGAAGCCAACTCCAAAAATTTGGGTCTTTCCGGTATAGAGCAAATGTTCAATAAAGAGCTGAGCCAGGACATCAGCAAACGCCGAGCCAAACGCGCCCGCCGAGGAGAGTTGATTTATGACCGCAGCCTCAAAGAGCACCGCTCCGTGGGCAGCGTGTATTTGACCATAGACGCGCTGGCGCAGTATTATGCAGAACAGGCGCTGGACAAAGCCGTGAAAGATTATGAACCCGAGCGGGGCGTTATCGTGGTGCAGCAGCCGCAAACCGGGCGGATTTTGGCCGCGGCTTCTTATCCCAACAAAGACGGCCAGTCTTTGGCGTTTCAGTTTACCTATGAGCCGGGCTCTACGTTTAAGACGGTGGCCGTGGCGTCGGCCTTGGACGCGGGAGCCGTATCCATTCATGACGAGATAGACATGAGCGGACGGAAGTGGGAAATCGCGCGCGGAGTGGTCGTGCGGGACAAACAGCACAAAAAAGACGCGTTGACCATCCCCGAAATTATGGCTCTTTCTTCCAACATCGGCGCAGGCAAAATTGCGCTGGAACTGGGGGCCAAAAATCTGTTTTACTATATTAAAGCGTTCGGTTTCGGCACCAAGACCGACGTGAATTTTAACGGAGAGTCCAAAGGATTTGTTCCTCCGTATAACAAGTGGACCAAAGTGGACACCGCCACCAAAGGCTACGGCTACGGCGTTTCGCTTACTCCGGTGCAGCTTATCGGCGCGTATTCGGCCATTGCCAACGGAGGCTGGCTGATGCAGCCCCATTTGGTGGACCGTGTGGAATATGCGGACGGCCGCGTGGAAAAAATGGCCAAAGTGCAGCGCATCCGCCGGGTGCTGAAACCGGAAACGGTGCAAACCATGACCAAGGTGCTGCAGTACGTGGTGGAGGAAGGCTCCGGCAAAAAAGCCCGGGTGGCCGGCTATGGAGTGGCCGGAAAAACGGGTACGGCTGAAAAATTGAGCAAAGAAGGGGGATACGCCAAACGCTCCCACGTGGTTTCTTTTTGCGGATTTACGCCGATACAAGACCCTCGTTTTACCATTTTGGTTATTTTGGATAATCCGTCCAAATACACCTTTGGCGGCACGGCGGCCGCCCCGGTGTTTAAAGAAGTGGCCGAAGGCCTGCTGGCCATGGAAGGCGTCGCGCCGGACCGGCCCGAAGAATTGCCTTCCGCCAAAAAACAGATTTGATTTTGTTAAGGAGAACGTATGAAACTCAACTTGTCTTTATCCAAACTCGCTTCCATCACGGGGGGAACTGTTTTGTCGGGCGACCCGCAAATGCCGGTGTCCTCTTTTGTGACCGACAGCCGCGTCGTAAAACCGGGGGATTGCTTTATCGCGCTGAAAGGCCTTACCCATGACGCGCACGCTTTTATTCCCCAGGCTTTGCAAAACGGAGCGAAACTGATAGTCGCGGAAAAAGACAAACTGCCTTCCGTTTCCGGTTCTTCCGCGGCCGTGCTGGCGGTGGCGGACACATTGAAAGCTTTGCAGGAAACGGCCAAATATCACCGCTTAAACAGCACGCTCAAAGTGGCCGCCATTACCGGCTCCAACGGCAAGAGCACCACCAAGCAAATGCTCAAGTCCATTTGCGAACAAGCGGGGGAAACCGCCGCCAATACGGGCAATTTTAACAATCAGTTCGGCGTTCCGTTTTCTCTGTTGGAAATCCAGCCCAAACATCAATACGGCGTGTTTGAACTGGGGGCTTCCCACCCGGGAGACATCGCCGAAACGGCGTCTTTGGCGGTGCCGGACGTGGCGGTTTTGACCAATGTTTCGGCGGCGCATTTGGAATTTTTTAAAGATTTGGAAACCGTTTATCGCACCAAAACCGAAATCGTGGACTGCCTGGCTCCCGGCGGGACGTTGGTGTATAACGCCGACGATGAAATGCTCTGCCGTCTGGGCGCGTATAAAGGCAAAGCCATCAGTTTCGGCTTTTCTCCGGCGGCGGATTTGCGCGTGTTGGAAACGGAAAATTTCTCGTTTATTTACAAAGAGCAGGCGTATGTGATAGACGTGCGGCTGGAACGCCATGACAAACTAAACGCCGCCGCCGCCTGCGCTGCGGCCTTGGCACTGGGGCTTTTTATGGATGAAATCAAAAAAGGCCTGCTTTCTTACACGCCCATGCCCATGCGGCTGGAAAGGAGCAAACGAGGCGAAACGGAGTTTATTCTGGATTGTTATAACGCCAATCCCGCCAGCATGCGCAACGCGCTGGAAATTTTGGGCAGAGAAAAAAATTCTCCCCGCATCGCCGTGTTGGGCGACATGAAAGAGCTGGGCGAAAATTCCAAACATTATCACCGTCTGGTGGCCCGTTGGCTCAAAGACAACCGCGCCGATTATGCGTTCTTGGCCGGAGAAGAAATGAAATATGCGGCGCAGGTCTTGGAAGGGGACGGGTCCGTGCGGGTATTTTATGCGTCCACGCCCAAGGGATGGACGTCCGAACTCAAAGCCCTGCTGGCCCGGCGCGGCGGCGCCTGCCTGCTGAAAGCTTCGCGCGGCATGCAATTTGAAAATATTTTAAAGGAGATTTAAATGCTTTATTATTTGAGTTTGTTTAAAGACGACGTCAGCTTTTTAAATATCTTCAATTACCTCACGTTCCGCACCGGTGCGGCCATCGTGACGGCGTTTTTGCTGTCGCTGTTTTTCGGCCCTTCTTTGGTGGCCAAACTGCGCAGTTTTAAAATTCAGCAAATAGAGCGCGAATACGGCCCTGCGTCCCATTTGGCCAAAAACGGCACGCCCACCATGGGCGGATTGCTGATTTTGATTTCGCTTCTGGGCAGCGTGCTGCTTTGGGCGCGCTTGGATAGCCCGTACGTGGGACTGATGTTGTTTACCACTTTGACGCTGGCCTTTGCCGGTATTTTGGACGATTACACCAAGCTGGTCAAAAAGAACCCGGAAGGAATGCCTTCTTCCGTCAAGTTGGTCATTCAGCTGTTTACCGCGGTGGTGGTGGTGGGCTATCTGGGCATGAACCCTCCCAACGCCGCCTACTCCACTTCCCTCATCGTGCCGTACATGAGCAAAGCGTTTATTAATTTGTCCGTATTTTACTTTGCATTTTCCATGTTGGTGATTATCGGCTCTTCCAACGCCACGAATTTAACGGACGGATTGGACGGACTGGCCAGCGGATGCATGGTGTTTGCCGCGGTCACGTATGCGGTGTTTGCCTATGTGGCGGGCAATGTCCAGTTTGCCGATTACTTAAAAATTATTTACGTGCCGGGCGCCGGAGAAGTGTGCGTATTTTTGGGCGCGGTCATCGGTGCCTGCCTGGGCTTTTTGTGGTTTAACGCCTACCCGGCCAGCGTGTTTATGGGAGATACGAGTTCTTTGTTCCTGGGCGGCGTGCTGGGTACGGCGGCGTTGATCGTTAAGCAAGAATTGCTGCTCCCCATTGCAGGGGGAATTTTTGTGCTGGAGACGCTTTCTGTCATGTTGCAAATGGGATATTTTAAGCTGACCCACGGAAAACGTTTATTCAAAATGGCGCCCATTCATCACCATTTTGAATTGTGCGGAGTGCCGGAATCTAAAGTCATCGTCCGGTTTTGGATTATGGGAGCCATGCTGATGCTTTTTGCATTGGCTTCTTTGAAAATCAGGTAAATCATGCGTACGCTTTTTTCCAAATCACGAAACAAAAACAGGCTTTCCTCCCGCCGGTCCCTGCCGTTGTTTAAGGAACCTTCGGCGCGCTCTTCGCGCGGGACGGAAGGCTGGCAGCCGTTGAAGATAGACAAAACGTTGGCCTTTATTACGTTTGTGTTTATTTGTTTCGGATTGGTGTTTACGTACTCTTCCTCGGCGTTTGATTCCACCGCTTATTTCAAACGTCAGCTTGCGTTTGACGCGCTGGGCGTGGCGGCGGCGTTGTTTCTTTCCCAAACTTACGGGCGGCTGCAGCGGGTGATAAAACCCATTTGGCTGATGTACGGCGCGTGGGCGCTTTTAGTGATTGTTTTGTTTACCCGGCCCATAGCTAACGTGCACCGCTGGATTAACCTGGGATTTTTCAATTTACAGCCTTCTGAGGTGGCCAAGGTGACGCTGGTGCTGTACGTGGCCAACTATCTAAGCAACGTGCAGGGAAAGCTGGCCAAGAACTGGCGTTTGCTGCTTAAACCGCTGGCCGTGAGCGGCATTACGTTCGCTTTGATGATGCGCGCGCCGGATTTGGGTACTCCCATGCTGATGGCGGTGGTGGTGGTGGCCATGTTGTTTGCCGCGGGAGCGCGCGTGAAACATTTGCTGTGCCTGTTTGCGCTGACGCTGCCCGTTTTGTTGTATCAGCTGGTATTTTACAGCTATCGTTTCCAGCGTATTTTGTCTTTTTTGAATCCGGAGGCCGACGCCAGCGGTACGGGCTATCAGCTGATGCAGTCTTTGCTGGCGGTAGGTTCGGGGGGGTGGTTCGGCAAGGGACTGGGAAACAGCGAATTGAAGCTGGCCTATCTGCCGGAAGCCCATACGGACTTTATCTTTTCTATTATGGCTGAAGAATTGGGTCTTTTGCGTATTTTAATTATACTGCTGTTGTTCTGCTGGTTGTTGCGCCGGGGGCTGAGTTTGGCCTGCGCGGCGAAGAACAGCTTTCACAGCTTGGTAATTTTCGGTCTGACGCTGACGATTACCGTCCAGGCCTTTATCAATATGGCCATGGCGATCGGTCTTTTGCCCACCAAAGGGATTCCGCTGCCGTTTTTTTCTTACGGCGGCTCTTCGGTCATTATGACGCTGGTGATGATGGGCATCATGGCCAATATGGCGGCGGGAGAGAGTGCTCCCCGCTCCGCGCGCCGGGATGATTTTACCGACTATAAAAACAGGAACCGTTCATGAACAAACGTTTTTTAATCGCCGCCGGAGGAACAGGCGGGCATTTTTATCCGGGCTTTTCCGTGGGAAGACTGCTGAACCGGGAAGGCTGCAGCGTGCTTTTTGTGGTGCGCAAAGGCGATCCCGCCGCCGGCGTGCTGGAAGAAGCAAAACTGAAATTCGTAGAAGTGGATTTTTGCGGATTTCCGCGTTCGCTTAACCCGTTGCGCCATGTGCGTTTTTTATGGAAACTGCTCGCGGCGCTGCGCCAAACCGGGAAAATTATTGCCGAGTTTAAACCCGATGCGGTGCTGGGCACGGGGGGATATATGACGTTCCCTCTTATTGTGTCGGCCCGTTTAAGGGGAGTGAAAACCGCCGTGCATGATTCCAACACCAAAATCGGCCTTGCCAACAAAATATGTTCGTATTTTGTGGACTTGTTCCTGCTGGGACTTCCGACGGAGGAGAAAATCCGCCGTGCGCGTTTGGTGGGCACGCCGATACGCAAAGAATTTGCGGAGCCAGTGGACCGCCGCCGCGTGCTGGAACAAATGGGCTTGGACCCTTATTGCAAAACCATTTTGCTGTTTGGCGGCAGCCAGGGGGCCAGAGCCCTCAACCAAGCTTTAGTCGGTGCGGTGAAAAAGCTGACGGCGGAAAATGAAAACGTCCAGTTTATCCATATCAGCGGAGAGCGGTGGCGGCAGCAGCTGCTTAACCGCTACGCAAACACGCCGCGGGTGGCGGTGCTGGCATATGCCAATGAAATTTATGACTTGATGCATGCCTGTGATTTGGCCGTATGCCGCAGCGGGGCGGGTACGCTGGCGGAGCTGGTGTACTGTCGCAAACCGGCCCTGCTGGTCCCTCTGCCGACGGCGGCCGCCAATCATCAGTTTTATAATGCACGTCTCTTGCAAACTGCCGGCTGTGCCGCCTTGCTGGAAGAGACGCCTCAGTTGGAGGACGGCCTGTATGAGTTGATGGACCGCATGCTCAACGCGGCGAACAATTGTATCCTCTCTTTGATGAAGGAAAACTACGCCAAGCTGGATTTGCCGGATCCGATGACCGCTTCCCAACGGGTGGCCGAACTGTTAAAAGAACTGTGATTTTTTACGCAGCCTTTGATACCAAAATCCGCCTTGATAAATAAGGCGGATTTTTCATGTATCCTCTACAAACGTACTCTGAATGCCAATCCCGCCGCCAGAGAACGAAGGGGTCTTTGCGTCTGCTGTAGAGGGCGCAATTAGTCGTAAGCCCGGGGAGCTGTATGGTCTTTTCACCCGTCGGCGTCTGTTTCTGCCTGGCGGCGCGCTGTTGACAAAAACACCCGTAAATCATATACTATATATGAACAGTTGTTCATATATAAATATATTTGGAGCCTTTTGTATATGGTCATAGAGAAAAAAGCCGAACTGTTGCACTTGACCTCCGCTCAGGCTAAAGCGCTGATAAAAAAC
>CAMGSK010000083.1 GCA_946061795.1 uncultured Elusimicrobium sp. | reverse complement strand
CACTTCAGCAGCAAAACAGCGGACTGTTTGGTCAGCTTTAAAGACAAGACGTTTTCCGTTCCTCGCGCCTGCAGAGCTTCCCCTTTCAGTCCTACGGCAAACCCGGAGGAAATATTTTTCCACCACGTCACAGAAGCTCCGCTTAAAAAATCAGCCACGGCGTTTCCTTCCGCATCGGCCGTCTCCGCAGAGACGACGGACACGGCGGCCTCCAAGCCCAAAGTCCAGCCGCCCTCTTTGGGCGAGCGGTCCGGCAACAGGCGGGGCAAAGGACGATAAATATGATAGGTCTGCGCAAAAGAACATACGCAGCCGAAAACCAACAGCGCGGCGGCAAAAAAAGCCGCGCGCCATCTCTTATGCCATACACTCATCTGAAAATCCCCCACGGATTTCCAGCTATTTTATAAAAAGGCTTCCGTCCGTTGATATAACGTGTTTTGGCGCAAATTTCAATGTTTTTTTATTACACAACGGCGCCGGGGAAAAAAAGAAGGCATAAAAAGCCCCCGTGTTGCAACGGGGGCGAGGAAGCAAAAACCATCTTTTCGTTTTACATCTGCGCCATTTGCTCCGCGGCGGTTCTCCCAGCGGATTTTTGTTGCTCCCACCGGGCTTTTTCTTCTTGGATACGGGCTTCAAAAGGTCCGAAGCCGCACTTTTCGTCCCAGCCGCCGCCCAACGCTTTGGACAAACTGATCAGCGCCAGCAGTTCGTTCTGACGGGCGGACGCCAAATTCATTTCCGCCTGCAGTAAATTGCGTTCCACGTCTAAAAGCTCCATAGTGCCGATTAAGCCCGCATCTTCCTGCTTTTTGCTCAGCTCGTATCCGCGGCGCAACGCTTGGGTCTGCTTGGATAAGATGTCAAAACTTTCCCGGTTGATGCGGTTGGCGTTGAGCGCGTCCAACGTTTCTTTAAAAGCGGTTTGCACCGTTTTTTCATACGCGGCCAGCATTTGCTCGTACTGGGCTTTGGCGGCTTTGTTTTGGGACACAATGGCTCCGCCCGCAAAAATAGGCTGCATCAGCTGCCCGGCGAAAGCCCACATGCCGTTGCTTCCGCGGAACAGCTGGTCCAACTGATTGCTGGCATAGCCCGCCGCGCCAGTAAGGGTAATATCCGGGAAATACGCCGCGCGCGCCGCACCGATGCGTGCATTGGCGGCAATCAGCTGTCCTTCGGCGCTGCGCACGTCAGGCCGTTTGGCCAGCAATTTGGAAGGAATCTTCTCCGGCACAACCGGCAGCAGCAAGGCGGCGTTCAAATGTCCTCCGCGGGCGATTTTGTCTTCCACTATCTCCCGGGGAGACCGTCCCGCCAGCACGGCCAAAGCCGTTTCAGCCGTGGCTACGGAAAGCTCCAGCGATTTGGCCGTGGCGGCCACGGAATACATATCCGCTTCTACGCGGCGCAAATCCACTTCCGTCGTATATCCGGCATTGTAGCGGCTGCGGTAAATCCGCACGCTTTCTTTGCGCGTTTGCAAAGTCCGGTTGGCGATTTCCAATTGGGCATCCAGCGTACGCAGCGTAAAGTAGGCAGACGCCACTTCCGCCGTCAAAGACAAAAGCACCGTATCCTTGGCCGCCATGCTGGAAAGCAGCTGGGCCCGGGCCGCTTCGCTGAGGCGGCGGTATTTGCCCCACAAATCCAATTCAAAAGACGCCACTACGGTGCCCGTGCTCAGCGTTTGGCCGGAGCCGTAATAATTTCCCGCCCGGCCCGAACCGGCCGCCGCGCCGATCGTGGGCAGCTGCTGGGCCACCGCGGTGCCGACCGCCGCGCGCGCCTCATCCACGCGCGCCACGGCCTGGCGCAAATCCCGGTTGTAAAGCAGGGCTTCCGTTTCCAGTTTGTTCAGCTCTTCATCGCCGAACATTTCCCACCAGCGCACTTTGTCAAACACGCTGAAATCTTCTTCCTGGGCGGAAACGGGCATATCCAAATCCGGCCGTTTATAATTCGGCCCCATCATGCATCCCGCAAACAGCACGGCGCAAAATGCCGAAACGAAAATTTTGTTAAATTTCATGGGCAGCCTCCTCAGACGCTTTGTCCTCTTCTCCGGGTTGTTCCGCCGCCGCGCCTTTGCCTTCTTTGCGTCCGCCCGAAATCAGATAAAAGAACAGCGGAATAAACATCGGCGCAATGGCCGTAGCGCCCAACATGCCAAACACCACGGCGGTGCCGATGGAATGGCGGCTGGCCGCGCCAGCGCCGCTGCTCAGAGCCAGCGGAACGCAGCCTAGAATAAAGGCGAGAGAAGTCATGATAATAGGGCGGAAGCGCAGCTTAATGGCTTGCAGAGCCGCTTCATAAGCGGAAGCTCCCTGCTCTTTGACCAACACCGCAAATTCCACGATCAAAATGGCGTTCTTGGCGGCCAAACCGATGAGGGCCACCAGCGCGATTTGGAAATAGATATCGTCGGACAGCCCGCGCATATACGTACCCAACAGCGCGCCGAAAATACCAAACGGAACCGCCAAAATTACCGCAAAAGGCAAGCCCCACCTTTCATACTGGGCGGCCAGAATCAAGAACACCACCAAAATGCCCAAAAGCAAGGCCACGGAGGAAGAACTTCCGCTGATGGTTTCCTGATACGTGGTACCCGTCCAAGAAAGCGTATATTCCTCGCCCAGCACCTCTTTGGCCGTTTCCTGCATGGCCGCAATGGCCTGACCGGAACTGTATCCGGCGGCGGGGTTGGCCATTACTTTGGCCGCGGGGAAGGCGTTGAAACGCTCCACCACATCCGGCCCCAAAATAGGGGTCAGCGTCACAAATGCAGAAAGCGGCACCATCGCTCCGCCGTTGGAACGAACATAAATGTCTCCCAGCTGTTCCGGACGGGCGCGATAGTCTCCTTCCGCCTGCATCATCACTTTAAAGCTGCGGCTGAATTTGGTAAAGTCGTTGACGTAAGCCGTACCGAAAGTGCCCTGAATGGTGGCGTACAGTTCGGACAAAGACACGTTCATCGCCATGGCTTTGATTTCGTCCACTTTCAAATCATACTGAGGCGTGGAAGCTGAAAACGTCGTGCTGACGCTGGAGAGTTCCGGCCGTTTTTGCGCGGCGGCGACAAATTCGTTCACTTTATTCGCCAGCGCCTGGCTGTTCGCCCCGGCGCGGTTTTGGATATACCCTTCCAAACCGCCCGTCGTACTCATACCCATAATCGGAGGCGGGTTAAACGGCATGGCCAATGCGCCCGGAATCCGTCCGGCCGCCGCCTTGGCGATTGCCGCCACCGTACCGAAAGAAGACAAAGCCTCCGTCTTGCGTTCCTTCCAGGGTTTCAACGCCACAAAGGACGCAATGGAACTGCTTTTTTGCGTGCTGTTGAGCATATCAAACCCGGCAAACGTCAGCTCGTCGCGCACGGAAGGCTGCTGCTCAATAATCTCCTGCACCTGCTGGGCCACTTTTTCGGAATTGGAAAGCGACGTGGCGGGGTCCAGCATGGTGGCCACCATGAGCATACCCTGGTCTTCATCGGGCAGCAAGCTGGTGGGCACGATTTTGAACAAGCCGAACGTGGCCGCCCACAAAAGCAGCACCGTCAGCAAAGCCACCGGCACTCTGCGGATGAAAAATCCGGCCAGCGCGGTGTATTTGTCCGTCATTTTGGCAAACCACTGGTCAAATTTATAGAAAAACCCGCTGGTTTTAGGCTGCATGTCCTTTAAAAGCAAGGCGCACAAAGCCGGCGTCAGCGTCAACGCCACCAAACCGGAAATAACCACAGACACCGCAATGGTAATGGCAAACTGTTGGTACATCACCCCGGTAAATCCGCCCATAAACGCAACGGGGACGAACACGGAACACAGCACCAGCACAATGGCTACCACGGGGCCGGTCACTTCGTCCATGGCTTTAATGGTAGCTTCTTTAACGGGCAGGTGTTCGTCGTGCATAATACGTTCCACGTTTTCAATTACCACAATGGCGTCGTCCACCACAATGCCGATGGCCAACACCAAGCCGAACAAAGTCAACGTATTAATAGAAAATCCCAGCAACACCATCCCCGCAAACGCACCCACGATGGACACGGGCACGGCCAAGCACGGAATCAGCGTGGCGCGCCAGTCATGCAGGAACAAATACATCACCAAAAACACCAAAATCATGGCTTCAATCAGGGTGTGTATTACTTCTTCAATGGAAGCGTTGACGAACAGAGTCGTATCATACGCCACTTTATATTCAATACCGCCCGGGAAGTTGGCCGACAGTTCCTTCATGCGTTTGTCCACCGCTTTGGCGGTGGCCACGGCGTTGGCGCCGGGAGAAAGATAAACGCCGATAGGCACGGCGGGCTGTCCGTTGAAATATCCGGTAAATTCATACGTCTGGCTGCCCAATTCCACACGCGCGACATCTTTTAAGCGCAGGGAGGTTCCGTCCGGATTGGCGCGCAAAATGATTTCTTCAAATTCGGCGGGTTCTTTTAAACGGCCCGGAGCGATAATGGTGTACATGCGGTCCACGCTGGTCTTAAGCGGAGGCTGGCCGATTTTGCCCGCCGCGCGCTGCGCGTTTTGCGCCTGCACCGCTCCCATTACATCGGATACGGACACGCCCAGCTGGCTCATCACATCGGGTTTGAGCCAGATGCGGATGGAATAGTCGTTGGCGGTCATCACCTGCGCGTCGCCCACGCCTTCAATACGTTTTAAATCGTCCACTACGTTTACCAAGGCATAGTTGCCGATATACGTGGTATCATACACCCCGGAAGGGGAATACATGGTGACCAACTGTAAAATGGCGGAAGATTTCTTTTCTACCGTCACGCCGTAGCGGCGTACGTCTTCTGGCAGTGTGGCGGTGGCGGACTGGACGCGGTTGTTGACGTTAATCATGGCCTGGTCCGGATCCGTGCCCACCTTAAAATAAACCAGCAGGTTCATGTCGCCGTTGGCGGCGGAGGTGGAGTTCATATACAACATGTCTTCCACGCCGTTGACCTGCTGTTCAATAGGCGCGGCCACCGTATCGGCAATCACTTCCGGGCTGGCCCCCGGATATTGTGCAGAAACCTGCACGGACGGAGGTGTCAAATCCGGATACTGCTCAATAGGAAGCATGGTGATGGACACAATGCCCGCCAGCAAAATGAGCAGGGACACCACCGTAGAAAAAATGGGACGGTTGATGAAAAATTTGGAAAACATACTTTCCTCTTATTTTTGTCCGTCGGACGCGGCGGAGTTTTGCGGCGTCTGGGGCTGAATATTCTGCTCGTCGGGCTGTACGTCCTTGCCCAAAGCCTTGTCAAAAGCGCCCACATCCACCACCGTGGCCGTACTAGAAACGGCGGGTCCCTGCGCGGGAGCAGGCAACGCAAACTCCTGCACTTGGGCGGACACTTTCATACCCGGGCGAAGTTTAATCAACCCGGAAGACACGACGGTCTCTCCGCCCTGCAATCCGTCGCTGACAATATAAAGGTTATCCTGCAGCTGGGCGGTAATGGGAACGGCTTTCAAAGCTCCGTCCTCTCCCACCACATAAACCAAATTACCCGTCGGCGTGCTGAGCACAGCCGAAGAAGGGATCAGCACCGCATCTTTGTAGGTGGCGCCCACCACGCGCACCCGCACAAACTGCCCGGGCATCAGCATGCGCTGGTTTTTGGGATTGGGGAACTGCGCTTTAACGGCCAAAGAGGCGGTTTTAACGTCTTCGGTGCTGTCAAAGAAAATAATGGAGCCTTTTTCGGGGTAAACCCGTCCGTCGGACGTGACGGCTTCCACGTAAATCGGGCTTTTGCCTTTTTCATCCAACACGATTTTCCCGGACGTAAATCCGCTGGCCAATTTGTAGAATTGCGCGCTGGGCATGGAGAAGTTTACCCACAGCGGGTCAATCTGTACCATGGTGGTCAGCAGCCCGTTTCCCGCAGGAGAGATCAAGCTGCCCACGGACTGCGCCTCTTTGCCGGTAATGCCGGAAATGGGAGCCAGCACGCGGGTGTATTCCAGATTAATTTTGGCGTCGTTGACCCCGGCGCGCGCCACCTTGACGGACGCTTGCGCCGCTTCGTAAGCGGAGAGCGAATCGTCGTAATCTTTTTGGCTGACGGCGTTTTCGGCGCGGAGTTTTTTCATGCGTTCAAAATCGCGGCGGGTGCGGTTTTCTTCGCTTTGAGCCTGCGCCAAGGCGCCTTCGGCTTTTTGCAAAGCGACTTCATACGTTTTGGGATCTATCTGAAAAAGCTGGGTGCCCTGTTTGACATATGCCCCTTCGTCAAATAAACGCGCCTGCAAAATTCCTCCCACCTGCGCGCGGACCTGAATTTCCAAAGAACCCGCCACCTGGGCAGGGTATTCTATGTTCCACGGTAAATCGGTTTTCAACACTTTCACGGCAGACACGGGCAACGCCGCAGCCTGCTGGTCCGTCCGGGCTTTTTTGCACGCTCCCAGCCCGCATACGGCCGCGGCCAAGAAAGCCAAAGCCGTCATACGCATATATTTGTTCATACTGTTTTTCTCCATTCTCCGCAGCGCGGCCCCACAAGAACGGCGCGCGAATTTACCTACCGGTAAGTATATTTTACCAAATCCCTTTCTCCGCGCGCAAGCGCGTGGAGACCTTCAAATTGTATAAAATTTATCCTTTATAAAAGAGTTATTCCAATCCA
>CAMGSK010000082.1 GCA_946061795.1 uncultured Elusimicrobium sp. | reverse complement strand
ATTCTTTCACTTTCGGCGCGGCGGCCAGCACTTCCTGAGACACGCCGTCGGCGTATTTCTTGAAGTTTTCCACAAACGCTTTGGCCAATTCTTCGTACTTTTTCATGTACGCTTCTTTATCGGCCCACAGGTTCATGGGGTTCAAAATCTCAGAAGGCACGCCTTCGCATTCGGTCGGGATTTGGAAGCCGAACACCGGGTCGGTGATGAAGTTCACTTTGGCCAGTTTGCCGTCCAAAGCCGCGTTGAGCAGCGTGCGGGTGTATTTGATGCTGATGCGGTTGCCCACTCCGTACGGGCCGCCGATCCAGCCGGTGTTGACCAGCCAGCAGTCCACGTTGTGCTCTTTAATTTTCTTTTTGAGCAGCTGGGCGTACGTATCCGGGTGCAAGGGCATGAACGGACCGCCGAAGCAGGTGCTGAAGGTGCTCTGCGGTTCTTTGACGCCTTTTTCCGTACCGGCCACTTTGGCGGTGTAGCCGCTGATGAAGTGGTACAAAGCCTGGTCCGGGCTGAGTTTGGAAATAGGAGGCATCACGCCGAAAGCGTCGCAGGTCAAGAAGATAATGTTCTTCGGGTGGTCGGCGCGTTCGCTTTCCACGGCGTTGCTGATGAAGTTAAGCGGATAGCAGGCGCGGGTGTTCTCGGTCAGAGAGCCGTCGTCCAAATCCAGTTTGCCCGTCTCGGGGTCAAACACCACGTTTTCCAGCACCGTGCCAAAGCGGCGGGTGGTGGAGAAAATCTGCGGTTCGGCTTCTTCGTTGAGTTTGATGACCTTGGCGTAGCAGCCGCCTTCAAAGTTGAACACGCCGCTGTCGTCCCAGCCGTGTTCGTCGTCGCCGATCAGGCCGCGGGACACGTCGGCGGACAGGGTGGTTTTGCCCGTACCGGACAAGCCGAAGAAAATCGCGCTGTCGCCTTTGGGGCCCACGTTGGCGGAGCAGTGCATGGTCATAATGCCTTTCTGCGGCAAGAGATAGTTCATGACGGTAAACAAAGCTTTTTTGTTTTCGCCGCCGTATTCGCTGCCGATGACCAAGACCATTTTCTTTTCAAAGTTGATCAAAATGGCGGTTTCGGAGTTGGTGCCGTCGGTGGCCGGGTCGGCTTTCATGCGGGGCAGGCAGATGAGCGTAAATTCGGGCACGAAGCCTTTGAGCTCTTCCTGTTTGGGTTCAATGAACATGTTTTTAACAAACAGGTTCGTCCAGGCACATTCGGTGATGGCGCGCACTTTGAGGCGGGAAGCCTCGCTGGAGCCCACGTAAGCATCACGCACGAACAAATCTTTGTCGGCGGCGTATTTTTGGGCTTTTTCAAACAAAATGTCCCAGTATTTCGGTTCAATGCCCACATTGCCTTTGCTGAACCAAAGTTTGCCTTCCACGTCTTTGGTTTTCACAAAAAAGCGGTCATTGGGGCTGCGGCCGGTGTGTTTGCCGGTGCTGACGCACAAAGGACCGCCGTAAACGATGTCGCCTTCTTCGCGTTTAACGGCTTCTTCGTACAAGGCCGGGGTGGAATAGTTCCAGTACACGGTCTTGGTGGTTTTCAGCCCGGCGTTTTCCAGGCCGTAATCCGGTTTAAAAAAATCCGGTTTAGCGTGTTTTGTATTCATAATTTTCAGTCTTCCTTTAACGACAGATTTTCAAGCGCCCGCTTTATCCTTCGGACCCCCTCCACAATGCTGTCTTGGGAGGCGCAAAAACTGATGCGCAAATGTCCGTCCATTCCGAAGGCCTTCCCGGGCACTACGGCCACCAAAGCCTTCTCCAGCAGGTACTGAGCCAGCGCCTGCGAATCAGGATTATAGCGGCTAAAATCGGCAAAAGAGTAGAACGTACCCTGCGGCTTGTGCACCGTAATATGCGGGATTTGTTCCAGCTCCCGCAGAAGAACGTTCCGATTCTCTTCCAGCAAAGAACGCAGGTCCCCAATGCAGGCTTGGTCGCCCAGCAGGGCGGCCGCGGCCGCAGCCTCGGACAAATCACAGTTGCAGGAGGTGCTTTGGGCTTGCATGCGGCCCATGGCGCTGATTAAGGACCTGTTTTCCGACACAGCCCACCCGATGCGCAGCCCCGTCAGTCCGTAAAGCTTGGAAACTCCGTTTGCGATCACCAAGTTTTGGCCCTTGACGCTGTAGTCATACGGGTTGGGACAAATTTTTCCGTCAAAAACGAGTTTGTGATAGATATCGTCCATCAACAAGAAAATATTTTTTTCTTCGGCCAGTTTGACGACGGCCTCAATAAACGGCGCGTCAAAAATCAAGCCGGAGGGATTGTTGGGGCTGTTGAGCAAAATGGCTTTGGTTTTGTCCGTCACGGCAGCGGCCAATTCGCTGGCCGTAATTTGCAAACCTTTGGAAGGCCGGACGATAACGGGGGTTCCCCCCGCCATTTTAACCATTTCCGGATAGCTGACCCAATACGGCGCGGGGAAAACCACCTCGTCCCCCGGGTTCACCACGGACAGCAAAAAGTTGTACAAAGCCTGTTTGGCTCCGGCGGAAATAATAATGTTTTCCGGCCCGACCTTTTTGCCGTAATTGTCCAGCGTGTATTTGACCACGGCTTCTTTCAGCTCCGGCGTGCCGGAAGACGGAGTGTATTTAATTTTGCGGGTTTCGGCTTTGGCGACAATCGCTTTTACCGCCGCTTCCGGCGCGGGGAAAACGGGCTCCCCTCCGCCCAAATGAATCAGCGGTTTTCCTTCTTTTTTTAAGGCGCGCGCCAAGGCGTTGATTTTAAGCGTCGGCGAATCGCCGATGCTCTGCGCTCTGCTGCTTAAGGTCAAATCGGACATACGGAAAACTCCTATAGAATTATTCTAACATTTAATTTTGCCAATGCGCACCTACTTTTGCAATTTTTCCAGCACATCCAGTACCGGCCCCAGCTGCGGCAGAGCCAGCCCTTCCACGCCGCCCCGGTCCGCCGCCGCCGCGATTTCGGGGCTCAGGGGCAGACGCGCCGTGGCGGAAATGCCATAGGCCCGCGCGGTTTCTTCCACGCGGCTTTTGCCGAAAATCTCGTGTTCTTTGCCGCAGTCCGGGCAGGCGAAATAACTCATGTTTTCCACCAGTGCGGAAACGGAAAGGTTCATCATCTTGGCCATTTTGACGGCTTTTTCCACAATCATGCCCACCAGTTCCTGCGGAGAGGTCACAAATACAATCCCGTCCACGGGCAGGCTTTGAAACACGGTCAGCGTGACGTCCCCCGTGCCGGGAGGCATATCCACAAACAAAACGTCCACGTCATCCCAAATCACTTCCGTCCAAAATTGTTTGACCGTGCCCGTAATCAGCGGCCCGCGCCAGATGACGGGGTCGGTTTCGTTGTCCAACAGCAAATTTAAAGACATCAGCTGCACGCCGCTCTTGGAAAGCACGGGATAAACGCCGCTTTGGTCTCCTTGCGCGCGCTCATGAACGCCGAACATTTTGGGAATGGACGGGCCGGTAATATCCGCGTCCAGCACGCCGGCGCGAAGGCCTTGTTTCTGCGCGGCGGCGGCCAACAGGGCCGTCACCATACTTTTCCCCACGCCGCCCTTGCCGCTGCACACGGCGACGACTTTTTTCACCCGCGCGTGCGGATTTAATTTTTCCAGCAAACTCTGCGGTTCTTTGCGCTCCCCGCAGTTTTGGGAGCAAGTTTTGCAATCATGCGTACATTCGCTCATTTGGACACTCCTACTTGATTAAACGTAAATTTTCGTCCGCCAAACCTACCACGGATAACCGGTCTTTGCCTATTTTGCGCACGGCGGCGTAGCGCGCGGCTTCGTATTTCTTGCCCGCGCCTTCCTGAAAATAAAATTGGTGCGGCACGCGGTGGCGGCCGTTTTTATAGGCTATGCGCACACACTCGTCCCCGGCGGCATTGAGTGTGAGGACTCCTTGGGTGACGGCGCCGTCCGCCCCGGTTTTTTGCACGGCGCACAAAACGGCGTCTTTTTGGCGCGCTTCCCATTCAAACGCATACCGAAGCTGCATATAATCGCCCGACAACAATGCGCGCGGGTCCGCGGGGGCCGTTTCCAAATAAAACGTATAGGCCAGTTTTTGCGCCGCATGCGTGCGGTACGCCCATCCGGCCAGCCCCAGGCACAACAGCGCGCTGAAAACGAAGAACAATTTATTCCGCATGCGTTTTCCCCTTCTTACATTTTACATATGCGCCGAGCAGGAGAAGCCCCGCCGCGCCCAGATAATACGATTTGACCAGCAGCGTCGCGTGCATGCTGTAGTACAGCCATATCAGCGAAGCGTACATGCCCCCCGCACCGATGATTTTTAATGAAAGGCGTTTCTGCACAAACCCCAGCACAAGCAGGGCCAACCCCATCACCGTACCTGTATTGCTTAACAGGCACAGGAGCAAAATCCCCAGCATGACCCATCCGTTCGCCGTTCCCCGCACGCCGCGCGCATATACCGCGCACAACGCCGCGCCCAAAAGCGGCGGGTTGAACCAGAAAAGGGAAAACGTCGTTTCGGAAAGATAAATTCCCGATGCAAACGCGCACGCGCCGAGCAAAGCCCAAGCAAGCGGAGCCCCGGCTTGTTTATTTCTCAGCAGCAATATATACGCCCCGGCAAACGCCGCTACGGCGAATGTTTCCAGCAGGGCGGAGGGAAAAGAAGGAATCGTCAACACCTGCCACGCAATCCCCATACACAGCGCGGCGCACACGGATACGGCGCGGTCCGCTTTTTGGCGAAACAGCGGATAACCGGCGGCGGCCATAACGGCTGCAACGGCAAATGCCTCTCCGGGCTCCAAACGCCAGCGCAGAATGAACCCGATACAAAACAGCGCTTTGCCGCATAAAGAAAACGCCAATTCCACCTGATTCAAAAACGCCGTCCACACCGCAGGCAAATCCGCACGGCGCAGGCACAAAGCAAACACCGCCGCCGCAATAATAAAAAAACCGCCAAAGTACAAAGGATCCAGGGACAGCCCGCTTATCAGATACGGAATCCCCAAAAAACATAAAGCGGACAGCCACGCCCCGGCCACCAGCAATACGGAAATCATCCAATGCGTTTTGATCCGCTCAGCCATTGTGTTCTCCTTTGCGCGTAAGCACATACACGCCCCAAGCGCTGACGATGGTTAATCCCAGAACAAAGAAAGGCAACAGCCACCTTCCAGCCCGCCACTCCGCAAACTGTATGCACAGGCCGATGTCCAGCGCCAGCGCGCACAACCCCAGCTGTACGGCTCCGCGCCACGCCCAATAGGCGTATGCGCCTATCCCAAGGGCTAGGCCAAACCCCGCGGGTGTCCACAGACCTGCGCGGGCGCACATCCATTCCAAACACACGCCCAGCGCCGGCAATAAAAAGAAAACGGAAAACCACCCCATGCGTTTGGTTTTAAACCACACGGCTTCAAACGCGGCAAAGAACAGCAACGCAAGCGCCAACTCCAAACACTCCTGAAGGCGGGAGCCGGGGCCGTATTCCCCGATATAACCCGAAAACAGAGCAAATTCCAACAGCCACAGCCAGCGGTTGCCCGAGAGCACGGCCAGCGGCAGCACACACGCCGCCCAAACGGCGAAAAACTCATACTCAAACGAGCCCGTCTGAAATGCCTGGCCGTACACGGCCCAAAACACGCCGATAAAAATACCGCAGGCAAAGGAGCACACTTGTCCCGCTCCGCCGGCAAGGCCTTTGGTCCACGCGCCCCACGCACAGACCAGCAAGCCCAAAAGAGGCAGGCCGAATTTCAGCCCCAGGCCCAATGCCGCCCAGTTATAGGCGAAAAAACACACCGCGGCCGAAAGAAGCAACGCCGCGCCCGTTATACCGCACAAAGAAACGGCCCATCCGGGCGGGCAAGGTTTGGCAAAAGAGAGAAATTTGCGCATAGTGGTATTGTACAATTAAACGTGCTGCCGTTGGAATTATTATAATGAAGGTATGGAAAATTTACTGCAAGAAGCACAACAACATACAAAAGAAGCTTTTGCCGTCCTGCGCAAGACGCGCGCGGTCAGCGCGTGGGAACTGCGCGGCGCGACGGTGCGTTTGGTGGGTTCTTTGGCCAGCGGCCTGTATTATGACAGCCGCGACATTGACCTGCACGTTTATACAGACGTCATGGATATGGAATCGGCTTTTGCGGCCATGGGAGCCATAGCCTCCGTCCCCGGCGTAAAAAAAGTGACGTTTGACAATTTGCTGGACGCGCCCGACGCGTGCTGCGAATGGCACGCAGTTTATCAAGACGAACAAGGAAAAGACTGGACGCTGGACATCATTCACATTGCGCCGCAGTCCCGCTACGTCGGTTATTTTGAAAAACAAGCCGAAACAATCAAAAACATGCTGACCGATGAAACCCGGCTGGCCGTCCTGCAAATTAAAAAAGCGCTGGCCGGCGGCAAAGAACACGTCGGCGGTATTTGGATTTATCTGGCCGTTCTGAAAGACGGCGTGCGCACGCCGGAAGATTTTGCCGCGTGGTACGCCAAGCAGGACAAAAACCAAATCATTGAATGGCCGCTGGCGGCGCAAAGCGGAGAATTGTAATGACAGGCGGCGGAAATCTTTTCTGCCTGGCGTCTCTTTGTATCTGCGCATAAAACAGGACAAAAACATGTATTGGATTTCGATGTTTTTTTTGGCCGCCTTGCTGTGGTATGCGCTTTCGCGCATAGGCGCGCACGTTATTTTCCGGCCGAAGAGAAAACGCTGGCCGCTGCGGCTGC
>CAMGSK010000081.1 GCA_946061795.1 uncultured Elusimicrobium sp. | reverse complement strand
ATATTGACCGGTCCTTCGGCTCCCGTATAGGCGGACGTCAAAACAAAGGAATGGTTATCCACCGTGACGGAAGGTTGCTTGGGTTGCAGCGCAGCGCATCCGGAGAACAACAAACAGAAAAATATAATTTTTTTCATCGTACACTCTCTGGTGATAAGGTGATATCTCAGTAAATCATTTTTTGAAGCGGTTGGCAAAAATATAGGGGAACCGGGACTGAAGGTTTCGGGAGCGGGAATTGGTATAATAAAAAAATGAAAAGAATTTTTTTATGTATTTTGGCGTGCTGCTGCCTGCCTTTATATGGGCAGGTGAGTGTTTTGTCCGTAGTTAATGAGGATGCGCACAGCAAAAAAGAGGATTTTTGGCATACGTTTGAATATTATATTCTTCCTCTGAAGGGCCCGGCGCAAAAATGCCAAGCCACCCGCGTGGGCAAAAAGTGGTTTGCCACTGCCGCCCATTGCGTGACGGTGTGCAAGGACGGGTGCGAACTGAGAGTGGATTTGCTGGAACAGCCCTTTTCCGCGTTGGCTTCCGTGCGGCACACGCCTAAGAAACCGCTGGTGTTTGTGCATCCGCAGTACGGAGCCCATCGCTCTGTCGTGCATGATTTTGCTTTGCTGAAAATTGATTTAAACCAGGCGGCCATTACTTATTATCAAAGACCGCAAGAGCCCGGCAGGCGTCCGGCGGCCGTTTCCGCCGCGCAGTTTGACGCGTTCTTACGGCGTACGCCTTCCGCCCGGAGGGAATTTACCCAAGCCTTAAATCCCGCGCTTCCGCCCCTTTTGGTGTTTGAGGAAGCCACGCGGCGGATTGACAGAACCCTGTCGGTCATTTCTATTTTTGACGGGAAGCGGGCCGTCTTGCAGAATCCTCATCCCAGCTATTACGTTAAAGAACTGGGGTTTGCATATACGCAAAATTTCGGCGTACGGGAAGGAATGAGCGGTTCCGGCGTGATGACCAATACCGGAGAGTTGGCCGGAATCATTTCAGGGAGTTTGACGATTGGGTCCCGGGATAAAAAAGATGAATTTTTTACCTTTGCGGTATTTAATAAACAGCTGACGGAATTTATGGAAAGCGTGATGGGCAGCGACTATTACAAAATGGACCGCAAGGACGCATCACCTCATTATGTCGTGCGCAGTAAAGAGGACCACCGGCCCGTGGTGGACGCGTGGAAGTCTTTGTCCCGTCCCAAGCGGGGGCAAAACAAACGTTCTTCTTGAGAAAGTCCGCCGCCGCTTGCGCCGTGCGGGAAGTTTTTGTTTGAATTGCCGTATTTATATAAAAAAGCCGCCTTTTGGAAGGCGGCTTTGAATTTATTCTTCGCGTTTTGCCTTTCGGCGTTCGGCCCTTTTGGCCAAACGTTCGGCTTTGGTTTCGCGGCGTTTGTAGCCTTCGTGCTCCGGGTTGGCAGGGGCTTCATTGTCAAAATTGCCGTTCCACTCAAACTCGCGTCCGCCGGCAATCAAGGCGTCTCCGTCTTCTACCCCGGCTTTGAGCAAAGCTTTTTCCAGACCGATTTTTTTGAAAATTCCGCGCAGACGGGCCACGGCTTCGGTTTGGGTAAAGTTGGTCATGGCGATAAATTCATCAATTTTTTTGCCCGTGATATGGATGACGCCTTCTTCGTCGCGCGTAATGGTAAAAATAGGCTCCACCTTATGCAGCGCGGCGGCCGGAGTCTGCGGTTCCAGCACGGGGACGGGCGTGACGGAGAGGATTTTGACCACTTCGTCCAGCACTTGCTTGACTCCCTGCCCCGTGGCGGCAGACATCAGCATGACGGGATATTTTTTGTATTTCTTTTTAAGCTGTTCGTAGGCTTTTTGCGCGGAGGGCAAATCGGCTTTATTTACCGCGATGATGCGGGGCTTTTTGGCCAGTTCTTTGTCAAACTGTTTCAGCTCCTGTTCAATCACTTTGGCCGATTCCAACGCGTCCATGCCGTCAAATCCGTCCGGGTCCACAATATGCAAAAGTACGCGCGTGCGTTCAATGTGTTTTAAAAATTGATGTCCCAAGCCTTTCCCTTCGCTGGCGCCTTCAATAATGCCCGGAATGTCGGCCGTGGCGAAAGAAAGCCCTTTGTGCATGGTAATGCCCAAATTGGGATTGAGCGTGGTGAACGGATAGTCCGCCACTTTGGGCCGCGCACTGGAAATGGCGGTCAGAAAAGTGCTTTTCCCGGCGTTGGGGAAGCCTACCAGTCCTAAATCGGCCAACACTTTCAGCTCCAGTATCAAAGTGACTTCTTCTCCCGGCTGGCCTAATTCGGCAAAATGCGGACAGGTGTTGTTGCGCGTTTTAAACGATTGGTTCCCACGGCCGCCCGCGCCGCCGCGCGCCACCACAAGCTCTTGCCCCTGGGAGGTGATGTCTCCCAGCAGTTGTCCGTCTTTATAAATCAGCGTGCCCAGCGGGACCAAAATAATTTTATCCTCTCCGCCCCGGCCGGTTTTATTGTAGGTGCCGCCTTTTTCCCCGCCTTGGGCTTCAATGTGCGGGTTGTAAGCCAGCTCCAGAAGGGTGGTCAGGTTGCTCTCTCCCCGGATAATGACGTCCCCGCCTTTACCGCCGCAGCCGCCGTTGGGGCCGCCGAACTCAATAAATTTTTCCCGGCGGAAAGACATGCATCCATCCCCGCCTTTTCCGGCGGTGATATAAATTTTTACGTGGTCTAAAAAGCTTCCTGATTGCATAAAATCGGTCCTTGTATCCGGCGGCTTGCGCCGGGGGTAATATTACGGCGTTTCTTAAACGTCCTGCGCCGCGTCTTCTTTCAATAAACGCTTGGAAAGGGCGCGTTTTGCCTTGCTGCGGGCCCGTTTCACTTTTTTACGCGCGGACGTCTTGGTGGCGGTATAACTCCACTGGTCCTGTTTGACGGGCAAAAGATCGTCTTTCATATATTCTATCAAAAGCGCGTTTGGCGCGCGCAAGCTCAAAATCGGGTTAAGCAAAAAAAGCGGCGGGCCGAAACCCGCCGCTTTAAAAACAAACGGTTTATTTCGTTTCCGTTTTTTTGGCTTTGGCCGGAGCTTTTTTGGCGGCCGGTTTCGCGGCGGCCTTTTTGGCTTTCGGCGCGGCTTTTTTGGCCGGGGCTTTGGTTTCCGCGGTCTCTTTGGGATAGACGGAAATCTGTTTTTTGCCTCTGTAAGCCCATTCAAACGTCACGATGCCGTCCACACGGGCGAAAAGGCTGTCGTCGCTGGCGCGGGTCACATTGGTGCCCGGCAGGAACTTGGTGCCTTTCTGGCGGACGATGATTTCACCGGAGCGCACGAACTGGGAACCGAAGCGTTTGACGCCCAGGCGTTGGCCGTGGCTGTCTCTTCCGTTGGAGGAAGAACCTTGTGCTTTTGTATGTGCCATAGTTTATCCTCTCCCAGTTATCCGAGCGTAATGTCGGTGATTTTGATTTGCGTTAAATCCTGTCTGTGGCCGCGGGTTCTTTCGTAGCCTTTTTTGGGTCTTCTTTTGAAGACCAGGATTTTCGGACCTCTCAAATGTTTGACCACTTGAGCGGTGACCTTGGCGTTATGGCTTGCCTTGGTATCTGCCGAGGTACCTTCTTCGGAGGCGGCCCAGAGAACTTTCAGTTCCACGTTGGAGCCGATTTCCGCTTCCAGCTTTTCAACCTGCAGATCTTGACCGGGTTTCACCCAGTACTGTTTTCCACCAGTTTCGATGATTGCGTACATGTTTTTCACTTTAGAGAGCAAAACCCCTCCGCCCCGCTTGCGCGCGGCGAAAAGGAAAATCGCTCTTCCTTCTTAAGTATATATATTATACTTTATTTCGGCGGTTTTTTCAGCCCTTCAGCCAATCACGCCGCCGCCGAGCACCGTATCCGTGTCGTAGAGCACCGCGCTTTGCCCCGCCGTGACGGAGAGCTGGGGCTGGATAAAACGAGCGGAAAAACTTTGCCCGTTTTCCTCCACCTTCACCAGCGCGTCGGCTGCGTGATGCAAATTGCGGATTTTGATTTTGGCTGTAAATTCCCGCGCGGGCGGGCGGCCTTGCGTCCAAGAGACGTCTTTGGCCGTCAGCGCGTCTTTATAAAGTGCGCTTTTGGGGCCGATGACGACGCGGTTGTTTTTTGCGTCCAGGTCCACCACGTACATGGGCTCTTTAAATCCGCTCAGTCCCAGTCCTTTGCGTTTGCCTATCGTGTAGCCCCATATGCCCGTATGCCGGCCGATGACGGAGCCGTCTTGCAGCACCATGTCCCCGGGACGGTTGGGAAAGCGGAGCAAATCGTTGTAATCCCCGCAGTAAAAATCCTGGCTGTCTTCTTTGTCCGCCACGGCCAGGCCCGCCTGCCGCGCCAAAGCGCGTATTTCGGGCTTGGTCAGTTCGCCCAGCGGAAATAAAATTTCCGCCAGCTGGGACTGGGTGAGGCGGTGCAGAAAGTAGCTTTGGTCTCTGGAAAGGTCTTTGGCCGTTTTCAGCAAAAAAATCCCCTGGGCGTTTTGTTCTATGCGCGCATAATGGCCGGTGGCGAATTTGTCAAACGCTATGCCTTGCGCGCGCGCGGCCTGGGGCAGCACGCCGAATTTAATGCGGCTGTTGCAAATAACGCACGGATTGGGGGTGCGTCCGCAGGCGTATTCGGAGCGGAAATTGTCCAACACCGCCCGGCGGTACGCTTCGCGGCAGTCCACGGTCAGGTATTCAATGCCGATTTTTTCGGCCAGAGCGCGGATTTCTTCCACGTCTTCTTTTTCCGGGGAAAGGCAGGCGTTTTTATTATGCCCGCCGGCAGGGACGGGAAGCGAAGGGTCCCAAATCAGCATGGTCGCGCCGATGACGCACCAGCCTTGTTCTTTAAGCAGCAGGGCCGCGGCGGCGGAATCCACGCCTCCGCTTAAACCCACGAGTACGGTCTTTTTGTCCATCATTTCCTCTTTTATATTGAAATATGTACTTAAGGTTGAAAGCCAAAAGGACCCGTATATTTTAGTATTTTTGAAAGATAAACGGCGCGTGCGGGCAAAAAAACGCCGCGGACTCAAGCCCGCGGCGCAAGGGACAAAGCATGGAATTTATTTGTTCTCAGCCGCAGAAAACGCCGGGGCGGCCGGAGCTGCAGGCGCGGCGGGAGCCTGAGGGCCCTGCGGCGTCTGGTTGACGTAAAGTTTGCGCACGGAAGAATAGATTTTCTTAAACGCGGCCACAATGCGCGGGTCAAAAGCTTTGCCCGCCTCATCCAGAATATACTGATAGGCTTCGTCGGTCTTCCACGCTTTTTTGTACCGGCGGGACACGCACAGCGCGTCAAATACGTCTGCAATGGTCAGTATGCGGGCTTCAATGGGGATGTCTTCCCCTTTGAGATTTTTGGGATATCCCGCCCCGTTCCATTTTTCATGGTGGTACAGGCTCATCTTGTGGGCGACTTGCAGCACTTTGGAATGCGCCCCTTCCAGAATCCGCCCGCCATATACGGTGTGCGATTTCATAATTTCAAATTCTTCCGGGGTCAGCCGTCCGGGTTTAAGCAGAATGTTGTCCGCCAGCGCCACTTTGCCGATGTCGTGCAGCGGGCTGGCGTTTTTGATCAGTTCGGCTTCTTTTTTGTTCATACCCAAAGCCAACGCCAGCAAATAAGAAATAATGCTTACGTTTTTAAGGTGCGTGCGGGTGTCTTGCTGGTCGCGGTATTCGGCGGTGACGGCCAGACGGTAAATGGTTTCCAGTTGGGAAACGTGCACGTCCTGATACAGCTTGGCTATTTCAATGGAACTGGCCGCCAACGTGGCCAGCAGGAGCAAAATGCCTTCGTCTTTTTTATTAAACGTGGTGCCGTCGGCTTTGTTGGCCACCTGAAATACGCCCAACACTTTGCCGCTGTTGTTTTTAAGCGGTACGGCCAGCATGGTGTGGGTGTGAAAATCCGTCACCATGTCCACGGCCATGGAAAAACGCTCGTCTTCGTACGCATTGGCCAAATTGATGATTTCCCCTGTGCGCGCTACGACGGCCACTGTGCTGGTTCCGTCCAGCGGCAGGCGGATTTCCGTATGCTCCAAACCGCGGCCCTGCGCAATTTTGGACCACAGTTCGTTGCGTTCCGTATCTTTGAGATAAATGGTGCAGCGGCCCACATTCAGCATGCGGGAAATCTGCTGGGCGATGATGTCAAGGAGTTTGTCCAGGCGCAACTCGTTGGAAATACGCGCGCCGAACTCAACGAGCAAATTTAATTTCTCGTCGGCAGAAAGCTGGGGAGCGTCGTTTCTAAACTCGTTCATAGGCCGGTGTATAAACAGATGATGTGTTTTGCCCGCGCCGCCGGATAACGGCGTTTCAGCGCGGCGTTCCATCCCAGCGCGGCGAAGCCGGAAAGCGTATAGACCGCTTGTATTTGCCGCCGCGCGGCGCTTTGCGCGCATTTCTTTTCCGTTTCCCGCGCCGTTTCCGTTCGCGCGAAATGCGCGCCCGCGTGCGGAGAAGGAAAAGTACTATAATCACACTCTAGCAAATTTTTGCCGAAATGTGTTTTTAAAATCTTTTGCGCATGCCGCAGGCACTCCTCCGGCGCGGGGAAAACCAGACAGGACGGGTCCAGCGCGGCGTTTTGCTCTTGGATTTGCTTTGGTTTGGGAAAAGGAAAATCCGTGACGAAGCGAACCTGTGCGGCCAGCTTTTCCGCGCGTTTTTTCCAGCCGGGCCAAGCGGCAAATAAAACGGGATAATTTTTTAGCAAGACGTAAACGTCTATGCTGTCCGTAAGCCATGTTGGATGCATCGGGAATTACAAAATTAAGGGAATTGGGGAACGGTCCAGCGC
>CAMGSK010000080.1 GCA_946061795.1 uncultured Elusimicrobium sp. | reverse complement strand
TATGCGGAGTTTCGCTGGGTGAAAAGGGCATTTTTTCTCCTGTGCATAAAATGTTAAAATAACTTTATATGAGCAAACTAGTCAGAGGTTTCCGGGACATTTTTGAGCCCCAGTCCAATTTATTCACCGAGCTGGAAAACTGCGCCCGCGGCGTACTGCGCCGCTACGGCTTTTCCGAGCTTCGCCTGCCTACCGTGGAACAGAAAGAACTTTTTGTCAAATCCACCGGGGAGACAACCGACATCGTCCAAAAAGAAATGTATTCTTTTGAAGACGCGGGCCACCGCCAATTGGCCATACGCCCCGAGGGCACGCCGGGCGTGGTGCGCGCGTATCTGGAGAACAATTTCACCCAGGCCGCGCCCGTACAGAAATTTTACTATATCGGCAACATGTTCCGCGCCGAGCGTCCGCAGGCGGGCCGCTACCGCGAGTTTGAACAAATCGGCGCCGAGTCCATCGGCAATTCCGCCCCGGCCGCCGACGCGGAAATGATTCTGATGCTCAAAGATATCGTGTCCGCCTTCGGAGCCAAAAACTATTCCGTTAAGATAAACAGTTTGGGCTGCGACAAATGTCGCCCGCTGTATCGGCAGGCTTTGATTGATTTCCTTTCCAAAGAAAAAGATACGCTGTGCGAAAACTGCCAAACGCGTTTGGAAAAAAATCCGCTGCGCGTGCTGGACTGCAAAATTGACGGAGCCCGCTTCGCCGGCAAGGTGCCGACCATGACCCTCTGCCCCGAATGCCAGGCGCATTTTGACGAGGTGCAGCGGCTGCTCAAAGGCAGAATTGATTTTATTGTGGATCCCATGCTGGTGCGCGGGCTGGATTATTATTCCCGCACCGTGTTTGAATTCCAGGCGGGGGACACCTCCCAAAACGCCATTGCGGCGGGCGGACGTTATGACGGTTTGATTAAAAGCATGGGCGGTCCCGCCACGCCGGCCGTGGGCTGGGCCATGGGTGTGGAGCGCGTTATCGCTTCGCGCGGAGAAACGCCCGCGCAAAAAGAAAAAAGCGTTTTTGTCGCGTCTTTGGGCGCGGCGTGCAACGAGCCCGCGTTCAGCCTGATGCAGGCATTGCGCGAAGCGGGCGTGCGCACGGAAGGCGGTCTGTTTGACAAGAACGCCAAAGGCCAAATGAAACAGGCCAACCGCTGCGGCGCGGCTTATGCGCTGATTTTGGGCGAAGACGAATTGGCCCAACAAGAAGCGACGCTGAAAGATTTGACCAGCGGCGAGCAGAAACGCCTGCCGCTTAAAACGATTGTTCAAGAGGTTAAAAAACTCGTATGAAAAGAACGAATTACTGCGGCGCGTTGAACGCCGCGCATATCGGCTCCAAACAGACGGTTTGCGGCTGGGTCAACAGCTACCGCAATCACGGAGGCGTATTGTTTATTGACGTGCGGGACCGCAGCGGTCTGGTGCAGATTGTGGTCGGCCCGGAAAGCCCGTTTTTTGAGCTGGCTTCTTCGCTGCGCAACGAATACGTGGTGGAAGTGTCCGGCGAAGTGAAACACCGCATCGAGGGCGCGGTGAACAAAAATATTCCGACGGGGGAAATTGAAATCTCCGTGGAAAATTTAAAGCTCTTAAACACGTCCGTTCCTCTGCCTTTTGACGTGGAAAAATCGCGCGATGCGTCCGAAGAGACGCGCATGAAATACCGCTATCTGGACCTGCGCAACCCCGTCATGGTGCGCAACCTCACCATGCGGCACAAAATCGCGCAGGCGGCACGGCGTTATTTGGACGGACAGGGCTTTCTGGAGGTGGAAACCCCGGTGCTTACCCGTTCCACGCCCGAAGGCGCGCGTGACTATCTGGTGCCCTCGCGCATTCATCACGGGCAGTTTTACGCCCTGCCGCAAAGCCCGCAGATGTTCAAACAAACCCTTATGGCCAGCGGCATTGACCGCTATTTCCAATTGGCACGGTGCTTCCGCGACGAAGACCTCCGCGCCGACCGCCAGCCCGAACACACGCAGATAGACATGGAAATGTCTTTTGTCACTATTGAAGACATCCACGAAATCGTGGAAGGGCTGATGAAAGAAATTTTCAAAACCGCCGGCAAAGAGCTTAAAACGCCTTTCCCGAAACTGCCTTACAACGACGCCATGAATTTGTACGGCTCCGACAAGCCGGATTTGCGCTACTCCCTGCAGATTAAAAAGGTAAATGACATTTTCGCCCAAACGGGTTTTAAAGTATTTGCCGACGTGCTGGCCGCCAAAGGAGCGGTGTACGCCGTGCGCGGGGAAAAAGGCGCGGCGCTTTCCCGCGGGCAGATTGACAAACTGACGGACTTGGTTAAGAAAAACGGCGCGAAAGGCTTGGTCTGGCTGAAAGTCAAAGACGGGAAAATAGAAAGCCCGACCGCCAAATTTTTTACCGAAGAAGAAATGAAATCCCTGCAGGCCGCTGTCGGCGCACAGGAAGGGGATATCATTTTCGTGGGCAGCGACTCCAACGTGCGCCTCTGCCAGAGCTTTATGGGCGCGCTGCGCAAAGAACTGGTCAAGAATTTGACGCCGCAATGTGAATGGGCTTTTGCCTGGATCACGGATTTTCCGCTGTTGGAATACATCCCGGAGGAAGACCGCTGGGACGCGGCGCACAATCCGTTTACCGCTCCGCACGAAGAAGATTTGGACAAACTGGAGACGGACCCCGGTTCTGTGCGCTCCTACCAGTTCGACATGGTGCTTAACGGCAACGAGCTGGCCTCCGGCTCCGTGCGCAACTGCCGCCGCGACGTGCAGGAACGTATCTTGGCCTTGATGAAACACAGCAAAGAACAGGCCGCCCTGCGCTTTGGCATGCTGCTTAACGCGTTGCAATACGGCGCGCCTCCGCACGGAGGGATTGGCATCGGGCTGGACCGCGTCAGCGCGCTTTTGTGCGGCGAAGATTCCATACGCGAAGTCATCGCCTTCCCCAAAACCACGCAGGCCGTCTGTCCGCTGACGGAGTCTCCCAACGTGGTGGATGAAGCGCAGCTGAGGGATTTGGGTATTCAAATCGCCGAAGAAAAATAATATTTTCTTCTTAAAACGGAACGTATTCGGGGTGCGAAAACTGTGTTTTTGCGCCCCGTTTTTTATTCGTTAAGTTTATGCAAATTGTCCCGGCGGCTTTGCTCTTTTGGTTGTCAGACTGTCAAAAACTGAAATTTTGTGCCAGTCTTTTTATCCCTTGCTTGACTCATTTTTTTTTTTTGATACACTGCTTTTCAGACGAAAGATGCGGAGGGGTATGCATGGAAAATAAAAACGCGGGGTTTACGCTTATAGAGCTTTTGGTGGTCGTTTTGATTATCGGAATTTTGTCCGCCGTTGCGCTGCCGCAGTACCGCACGGCGGTGGCCAAAAGCCGTTTGTCCGCGCTGCTTCCCGCTCTGCGCGGAGCCAAAGACGCGTTAGAGCTATATTATATGGCCAATGGTTCCTATCCGCCCGATTCCCAAAACGATTTTGGTTTCTCTGTCACGCTTCCTGCCGGGTGTACTAATGTCGGGACCACTTGGTCCAGTCAATGTCCCGGCGGGGTGTGGTATGATTTGTTGGATTTTGGCGCTCCAAACGTGTTGGGTATGCGCCTGCCCGACAAAACGGGACTCGTGATTTGGCTGGAGCAGTCCGCCCATCCGGGAGAGAGACGTTGCTTGGCCTTGGCTTCGGACGCGTCGGCCAACGCCGTGTGCAAAAGCATGGGCGGGCGGGAAATCTCCGGGGAAAGATATCAGGAATTTGAAAACAGGGTGGGCGCGCCCACGGTATATGCATTGCCTTAGACGGTCTTTTTTTCATTTTAAAAACCGGAATTTTTATTTTCGCTTGCGCCGCGGCGCGAATTTATTCATAATATAGAAAACCTCCGGGAGGCTCCATGAATAAATGCGCCGTTTTGCTGACTGCTTTCTCCTTGCTGTGTGTGGCGTGCAGCCGCCCTGCCGATGAAACTCCGTCCAAATTTCAGCGTCAGGCCAATTTGAAGAAATATACCCGAAAAGCCCAGGAAATTTCCCGCTTGAACAGGGAACGTTTCCAACCTTTGCCGCTGCCGGATTTGCCGGATTTGTCTCTGCTGACCCATCAAACGCCGCCGCCTGATTTTTCCGCTCTGCGTCAATGGGTTGACCGCGAAAGCCAGACGGCGCAGCGCTTGGCGGTTCAAGCGTACGGAGCCAAGACGGCCGGACAAATTGATTCTTTGATGGAAAAATACCATGAACAGGCTGTACAATGGGCGTCGCGGACTAATCCGTCTGCGGACTTTGCGGCTTATTTCCAAGAACTAACGGATGCCCAAAACCGGGATTTGCAGGCCTTTGCTTCCAAACAGGCCGCTTTGGGACGGTTGCTGCCGGACGAAACGTTTCTAACGCATTTTCAAGAAGAATTTTCCGCAAAAAAAGACGAATGGCTGACTTCCGTCCGTTGGTATTACGGAGACAAAGCGGCCGATTCCTGCCGCCCGGATTTGGATGTGGCCGTACGGGACTGTACCGACATTTTGGCCTCTGCGGCCAATGAGGAAGCGTTGGATGTCCAACTCCAGGCCGTTTTCCGGAAATTGGAAGAGCAGGTAAATAAAATTATAGCCGCCAAGGGGGATCCCTTCGGCGTAGTGCCCGAAGAGAATACGGAGAAATTCCGTTCGGAGTTGATTGCCCAAGAGCAAGATTTGGAAAAATATCTAGAGCCGCTTTACGGAAAGGACGCCATTCTGTCTGCGCGCCGTTTGTTTGGTTCCTATTTGGACGCAAGTGAAAAAGTCTTGAACGCGCAGGCGCGTTTGAGCACGAAAAAACAGGCTTTGGCGCATTTGCATACGGATTTTCATGAACGTTTAAAAGCCGCACAAACTCAATGGAACGCCAAATATCTGCCGTCGGAAACCTCCTCAAATTGACGGCAAATTGCGGAAAACCGTTATGAAAAAGCGCAATTTGTTTTTTTTGATTTTCTTGCCGCTTTGTTTGGTGGCGGCAGGGCTGTTTTTGCGCCGTTCTGTTCCCTCCGAACAAGCGTTTGTTTCTCAGTCCTCCGTTTCCTCGCCGTTGGGGCCGGAGGGTCTCCGCCTGCCGCAAGAAACGTCCCCCCGGGCCGTTGCTCCGTTGCCGCCTCAGGCCGCTCCGGCCGTTTCCGGCCGACGCGCCAAAAATTTGGCAAAATATTTTTCCAAACGCAAAAAAATGCCTTCCGCCTCCCCGGCGGATGCTGAACTGACGGTGACGGAGGAAGATTTGCTCCGCCTGCAGGAAGAAGATTTAAATCGTCTGCATGCCGTCTTGCGGGAGCGGGGAATGAAAATGGCCGATGATTTGCTTTCTGCCGATTTGGCCGCGCTGGAACCGGAACAAAAGGAATATTTCCGCCGGAATTTTGATAAATTGTGGGACGCAACGACGGAGCGGGTGGTGTCTGCGCGCCGGCGTTTGTTTTCTGAGGCGGAATATGAAAAAGAAGCGCAGCAACTCAGTGACGAATTGACCAAAGAGCTCAACCGGTTGATTTCTTCCATTCCTCCTTCTCGCGCGCAGCAAGAGCAAGCGCGTCTGCGCGAAGAGCAGCTGCGCCGGCAGGAGGAAAGTTTGGCGGCGGTGGGGCGCGCATACGGCCCTTCGGCGGAGAAGGAATTGCGCAATTTGCTGGATAAAGCCCAACAAGGGAAGATTTCAGAGAAAAAATTTATGGCCCTGCAAAACCGTCTGCTGGAAAAATACCAGGCCCGTCAAATGCGGCAGTGGCGGGAAGAACTTCATCAAAAACTGGAGAGGGAAAAACGGGAAGTGCTCCGCCGTTATTTTTCCGGGGTTCCCAAGAAGTTGCGTCCGGAAGTCAAGCGGGAGACGGACCGGATTTATACCGTGTTGGAAACGGAGTATGCCGCGCTGGCTAATTCCGCTTTGCCGGCGGCGGAGCGCGATTACCAGCGCGCGGAAGCGGAACGCCGCGCCGTTTCGGCGTTGAACCGCTTGCTCGCCAAAGTGACTTCTTCCGCCGCTTCCGCTGAAAAGAAGGCTCCTGCCGCAAATTCCAATTCCAAATAAATCCGTCCGGGCCCAAAACTGCCTGGGTCCAAAGAACAAGCAAAAATAGGTCCTTGTGCACTTGTTTTTTGCCAAAAAAACTATTAGATTATATAAAACCGCTTTTATTTGGGAGGCGTTATGCGCTTACTTCGTTTTGTGTTGACTTTCTTTTTGTTTTTTTCGTTTTGCGGTGTTTTTGCCCAGCAACCGGGAAGTGGGCAAGATATGACTTTTGCGCAGTTTCAAGCCCAACTGGCGCCGGAAAAAGAGAAACTCCTCCAGCCTTTTTTAGAGCAGATAAAAGATTTCCCTGCAGAACAGCAGACTTCCTTTCTCAGCCGTGCAAACGCCGCGTGGGATACGGCGATAGAAGAATTATGGGCCGCCCGTTCCTCCTCCGCCTCTCAAGAAGAGCTTGACCGTAAAACGGAGAAAATATACGAAAAATTGATGCGCTCCCTTCACGCGGCGTTTTTTTCTCTTGCACTGCCAAATATAAAAACTTCTTACGGGGCCGAAGCGGAAGAAGAGGCTGCTTCCTTGCTGGAACGTTTTGAAGCGGGGGCATTGACGGCGGAGCAATTTCAGGCGCAATGGCAGCAATTGCTGAGGCAATACCAGCGGGCCAAAGAAGAGAGCTGGCTCAATGAGGTGGGGCGGTCTTACGGCACGAAAGCGAAGGACGAAATTCGCGATTTGATGGACAGCCGCGACAGGGGGGAAATTACCCCGCAGGCATATCAAACGCAAGTGCAGGCCAAATTGGACGGATACCGTCGTGACAGTGAAGAAAAGTATCTGAAACAGATCCGTAATGCCTATGGCGCGGCGGCGGAGGGGGAGATGCGGACTTTGTTGTCCCGGCGCAGCAGCGGGGCGATTTCTGAGGCGCAATATCG
>CAMGSK010000079.1 GCA_946061795.1 uncultured Elusimicrobium sp. | reverse complement strand
ATTTTATGTAGTGTGCAGTGACCGTCTAGACGAAATACGGCAACCAAGACACGATCACAGAGATGTTCCGTATCAAGAGATCGGTGAGTACGAAATATGACCAAGTATTGTTCGTTTTTTCACGGTTATTTTGTAGATTAACGTTCTTCCAACTGAATTCTTAGAGAATGAGGAGGAGATGCAAACGACCGCCGTCGAAGGCTTCGTAGCCTCCAAGGGAAGCACAGACAAGCCCAGAAACATCAACAATGCGATTGAGGAGCTCGAAAGCAAGGCAGAGAAGCGTGTCGATGAAAGAAACGAGGAGATTGACGAAGTGTCCAAGCGTATCAAGCAGGATCCCTCGAGTCTCGATCGATACGACAACAACTAGTCGTGTTGAGGATGAACAAGTGGACCGGATTGGCGCTGGCGCATTGAACGGCCTGCGGCAGCGAATAGCCGAAGGACACCAAATTTTTGATTCCCTGCAGCATGGTCAGAGCCGAACCGGCTATCACGCCGTCCGCGGCGCGTTTCCATACCCCGTCGCGGAAAGCCACTTCCTCTCCGTTGGCCAAAAAAGGCGGCTTTTCCTGCCGGGTGGGGAGCAAAGCGTCCGTCACCAGAATAATGTTTTCCGCGGGTTTTATCCGTTTTAAAAACGCCACCACGTCCGGGTGTACGTGCACGCCGTCTGCAATAATTTCCAAGGAAATTTCCGGGTGCATAAGCACCGCTCCGGCCGCGCCCGGAGCGCGGTGGTTAAACGCGCTCATGGCGTTGAACAAATGCGTGGCGTGGGTAATGCCTAGTTCTTTCCCGCGCAAAAACTCCTCATACGTGGCGTTGGTATGCCCCGCCTGCAGCAGAATACCGTGTTCGCGGCAGAAAGCGGCCAGTTCTTGTATTCCCGGCAGTTCCGGCGCGGCGGTCATAACGGCAATATGTCCTTTTGCCGCCAGGCGGAGGCGTTCCAATACGTCCAGATTAATGGGAGCGATGTCCTGCGGTTTCATGACGCCCGGCTTTTTGGGGGAGATAAAAGGCCCCTCCAAATGATATCCCAAAATATGCGCGCCTTTTTCCCTTCCAAACGCGCCGACGGTGCTTTGGACGATGCGAAGCATATCTTCGGGCTTGCCGCAATAAAGCGTGGGGCAGAAAGCCGTCACGCCGTTTGCCGCCAATTCTTCGGACATGCGCAAAAGCGCATTTTCCGAAGCAAGCTCCGGCCCGTATCCGCCGAAGCCGTGAATATGCAAATCAATCAGCCCCGGCGCGGCGTAGGCGCCCTGCGCGTCAAAAGTTTGTACGTCTTCCGGGAGGGGGAAATCCTCCATGGCGGCCACGCGGGTGATTTTTCCGTCTTGGATTTCTATGGCGCAAGACGGAAACACCTGCTGGGCTCCGATGACGCGCGCGTTGCGTATGTAAAGGCGGTTCACGGCGGTGTTCTCCTAAAGTTCTATGACCCAATCCCCGTCCGGGTTCGTCCGTTTGGCTTCTTCCAGTCGGGCTTGAGCTTCTCCCGTAAGCAGAGAAGCCGCTTCTTCATCCACCAGCAGCGTCGCATTCGGATGGGTTTTCAGTGCGGTAATGGGCCATTGGGGCGTGATTTCCCCTTGACTCAGCCGCGCCACCGCTTGGGCTTTGGCTTTTCCGCTGGCCAAGAACAGCAATTCTTTCGCTCCCAGCACCGTGCCGATGCCCACTGTCAGCGCCCGGGTGGGCACTTTGGCAGGATCGTTGCCGAAAAAACGGGCGTTGGCTTCTATCGTGCTGGGCGTAAGGTGCATGACACGCGTGCGCGAATCAAACGCCGAACCCGGCTCGTTAAACGCCAAATGGCCGTTTCTGCCCACGCCGCCTAAGAACAAATCAATGCCTCCCGCCTGCGCGATGGCGTTTTCGTAGGCGCGGCACTCCGCGTCCAAATCCTGAGCCTGTCCGTTGAGAATATGTACGTTTTCCGGCTTGGCGTCCACATGGTCAAACAGGTGATGTTTCATGTAATAATGGTAGCTCTGGTCATGTTCAGGAGGCAGGCCGACGTATTCGTCCATGTTAAACGTGACGGCGTCTTGAAACGTCATCTCGCCCGCCTGCGTCAGCTTGGCCAGCTGCGCGTACATGCCTTCCACCGTTCCGCCGGTCGGCAGTCCTAGTACAAAATGGGGTTTTTGGGCTTGTTTTTTTGCCCGGGCGATATAGGATGCGGCCCACTGGCCTAAGTCTTTTTTAGTAATAATGAGTTTCATGGTTTTATTTTAAGTATTTTTTGATTTCGTCGGAAATTAAATCCGCTTCCGGCCCGATGATGACTTGCACGGCGCCGCCTCCGGCTTTAATTACTCCGCGCGCTCCGCACGCTTTGAGAGCCGGCGCATTGACGACGGAGTCGTCCGCCACTTCCAGCCGCAGACGGGTGGCGCAGGCGTCAATGGTTTTGATATTGTCTTTGCCGCCCAGTCCGCGCAAATATTCGGCCGCGCGGCTGTGGTCGTCCGGCGCGGGGACGGAGGAAGTCTGCGCTTGGCAGGAGGGCTCGGCCGCGGGAGCCGCTTGTTCTTTTTCATCTTTTCCGGCGGGGACGCTTAAAGGCATGTCCGCTTCCTGGTTAAATTCTTCCGGTTCGCGTCCCGGCGTTTGCAGATTGAATTTCACAATGGCCCATTTGAACAAAACATAATAGAGCAGTCCGTACACCGCTCCCACGGGCAGCAGCCACAGGCCGTTTTTGCCCAGACCGTAGCTGAGCAGATAGTCAAACAGCCCCGCGGAAAAGGTAAATCCCAGTTTTACTTCCAACACGTTCATAATCACCATGGACAGACCCGTCAGCAGCGAATGCAGTACGTAAAGCGGGAACGCCAAGAACATGAAAGAAAATTCAATGGGCTCGGTGATGCCCGTCAAAAAGGACGTGAGCGCCATGGACAGCAACAAACCGCCGATGGCTTTTTTGCGTGCGGTTTTGGCCGCGGAAATCATGGCCAGACAAGCGGCCGGCAAACCAAACATCATGATAGGGAAGAATCCCGCCATAAACGGCCCGGCCATCGGGTCCCCGGCGAAAAAGCGGGTCAAATCCCCGCGCATAATGGTGGCCACGCCTTCTTTGACCACTTCAAACTCGCCGAATTGAAACCATACGAGGTTGTTCAAAATGTGGTGCAGTCCCAGCGGAATGAGCAGGCGGTTGGCAAAGCCGTAGAAAAACAGGCCGATGTTGCCCGAAGTAATCGTCCAGTCCCCAAACGCGGCGATGACGCGCGCAATCGGCGGCCAGACGAAATAGGCTGCTCCCGCAATAAGCAGAGACGCCGCCCCCGTCACAATGGGGACGAAACGCCGTCCGCCGAAAAACGCCAAATAGGAAGGCAGGCGGATGTTTTTGTATTTATTGTACAGAAGGCCCGCCGTCACACCGATGATAATGCCGCCCAAAACGCCCATGTCAATGGACGGATCCAGCACTTTGAGTGAGGACGTTAAAATCACGTATCCCACATACGCCGCCAACGCCGCCGCGCCGTGGTTTTCTTCGGCAAAGCCGATCGCCACGCCCAAAGCGAAAATAATGGGCAGGTTGCTAAACACCGCCTGACCGGCGGCCGCCATAAAAGCGATATTGAGCAAGTCCGGCTGGCCCAAACGCAGCAGCAGTCCCGCGATGGGCAATACGGCGATGGGCAGCATGAGGGCTTTGCCCAGTTTAACCAGTCCTCTGCCTACGGGGGCGAGGAAAGTTTTTAGTTTCGTCATGATATTCTCCAATGTGATTTATACGGCAAATTCTTTTTTGACCAGTTCGCGCACTTGGGCGGCGTTGTCAAAGGTGCGGGCCTGGGCCGCCGCCTCGGCACAGCGGGTTTTGTCCAGTCTGCGCACCAGCGATTTTACCTGCGCCACTGCACCGGCTCCGACCGCCAGTTCCGTCACGCCCAAACCGATGAGCAGCGGCACCGCCTGCAAATCTCCGGCCATGGCGCCGCAAACGGCCACCGGCCGTCCGTAAGCGCGGGCTCCTTCGCAGGTGGAGGCGATCAAATCCAGTACCGCCGGATGCAGAGAGTCCGCTTTGGCGCACAGCGTTTTGTGCCCGCGGTCTATGGCCAGCGTATATTGGGTCAAATCATTGGTGCCCAAAGAGAAAAAGGCCGCGTGTTTGGCCAGTTGTTTGGCCGTCAAAGCGGCGGAAGGCACTTCCACCATGACGCCCACTTCCACCGGCGCGGTGACGCCCAGCGCTTGCTTTTCCTCTTCAATCAGTTTCTTATACTGCAGCAATTCGTCCACAAAAGCCACCATGGGCAGCATAATGCGCGCGCAGCCCGTCGGCGTCACGCGCAGCATGGCGCGGATTTGGCTGCGGAACAAATCGCGGTATCTCTCATAATTGCGTACGCCGCGCAGGCCGACGATGGGGTTTTCTTCTTGCGGCAATGGCATATATTGAACGGGTTTGTCCCCGCCGACGTCCAACGTGCGCAGCGTGACGGGCTTGCCCTGCAGGGCTCCGGCGATGTTTTGGTACTGCATATATTGTTTTTCTTCAGAGGGGGGAACGTCGCCTTGGAAGAACAAAAATTCCGTACGCACCAGGCCCAGTCCGTCGGCTCCGTTTTCAAACGCGGCGACGGCTTCACGTTCGTTGCCCGCATTTCCTTCCACCATAATGCGCACGCCGTCCCGGGTCAGTGCGGGTTCTCCCGCCGTTTGCCGGCTGTGCTCTCTCTCGGCCTGTTCCCGGGCGATTAAATTGTCGGCTTTCTGCGTTTGTTCCGCCGTGGGATGAATGACGGCGGCCCCTTCGGAAGCGTTTAAAATAATTTCCGTTCCGTCCGCAATGTCCAGCACGCAGGCGCCCGCCCCCACCAGAGAAGGCAGCCCCATGTTGCGCAGCAAAATGGACGCGTGGGCGGTGGGAGAAGAGAATGCCAGCAGTACGCCTTTTACCCGTCCGTCCAGACGGGCCAAATCGGAGGGAAGCAATTCTTCGGCCACGACGATGCAGTCTTGGGGGATTTGCAGCGGCGCGTCGGCTTTTCCGGACAGATTTTGCAGAATGCGTCTGCGCAAATCTTTCAGGTCGGCGATACGCTCCATCAAAAAGCGGTTTTTTGTTTTCTTCAGCACGTCAATGCTGGCGCGCACCGCTTCGTTAAACGCGTAGGCGGCCGTTTTCCCTTCGTCCGTCAAAGCAAACGCCCGTTCGGAAAGAAAAGGATCTTTCAGTAGTTCTGCGTGCGCAAGAGCGATTTCCCGCGCGTCTTTCCCGCCGGAGCGGGCCGTGTTTTCGCATTCGGAAATGATTTTGTCCAGCGCTTCTTTTAACCGCAGACGTTCCTCGGCGGGATTTTTGGCGTTTTCATCAAAAACGACGTCGTTTTGGCTGTACTGCCATACTTTACCGCGGGCCATGCCGCCGCAAGCCGTCAGCGCTTTCAGTGCGGCGTTGTGCGTTAAATCAACCGGTTCGTTTTGGTTGCACAAACAGGGGTCGTCCACCGGGCAGGCCGCCGGCTCATCCGGCGATTCTCCCAGCCCGCTTTCCACCAAATCCGCCAATATGCGCAATGCTTCGGCCGCCTCTTCGGCTCCGTCGGCGCGCAGCCGGATTTCGTGGCCTTTGGCCAGGGACAGGCCCATGACGGCCACCAGACTTTTCGCGTCGGCGGTTTGACCGTTAAATTCTATTTCCACCGCAAAAGCGTATTTTTTGGCTTCTTCGGCCAGCTTGGCCGCCGGCCGCGCGTGCAGGCCGTTGGGATTGACAATCGTGACCGGGCGGGAATAGGTCCACTGGCGCGGTGCGGAGGAATCAGCCTTTTCTTCTCCGTTTTTTACCGTCAGAGAGAATACGGCGTCTTGTCCCGCTTTGACTTCGGCCGCAGAGGATTTATTTAGTTCCGCTCCATCGGGAGAAGTGACCACCATGATGACCCAGTTGCACGGGACGTTGGCCGCCAAAAAATCGGGATCAAATTCCGTCAGCTTTTGTCCGCGTTTTACTTCATCTCCGTCTTTGACCAGCGCTTTAAATCCTTTGCCTTGAAGGCCCACCGTTTCCACTCCCACGTGGATGAGCACTTCCGTTTCTCCGTTTCCCAATACGACGGCGTGCAAGGCGTGATGTACGCTGAGCACTTTTCCGTCAAAGGGAGCCGCGGTAAAACCGCAGCTGGGGGCTACGGCCACCCCGTCGCCCAGCATTTTTTCGCTGAAGGCGGGGTCCGGCACTTGCGCCAACGGAATGAGTTTTCCGTCGGCGGGGGCAAAGACTTTCAACTCTGGCATATGCGCTCCTTTTGTTGAGGGGGATTTATATTCATTATAATATAATTACGCAAAAATATCTCAAGGGAAAAAAGTTGAATTTTTCTCCAAAAACCTATATACTAAATAAAACTTTATACAGAGGGAAAACTATGAACTTTTCAGGTAAAAACGGCCGCCGGGCTTTTACCCTGGCGGAATTGATGGCTGTGGTGGTGATTGTGGGTATTTTGGCTGGAATCGGGCTGGGAACCTACCGCAAAGCCGGTGAACGGGCGCAATTTCAGGAAGGCCTGCAGGGTGCGCACAGCATTATGGCCGCCCATGACGAGTATTATTATGACAACCGGGCTTATCCTACCAAGATGACGGATTTGGCGATTTCTTTTCCCAAATCCACCGCTTCGGGGATGACCATTATCTCTCCTCATTTTACTTATACGTTGACCAGAGGTTCTTACGGCAGGGTGAAAGCCACACGCAGCGACGGAAGTTATGCCATTTGCGTGTATTCGGAACTTAACGTTAATTCTTCCGCGGACGCCTGCACGGGAAATAAGGATTTCTGCGAGTCGGTCGGCGTGCGGTATGTAAGCAGTTGTTAATTGTTTGTTTCTTAAAAAACCCCGCTCTTTGGAGCGGGGTTTTTTCTTATCTAACGAAAACCACCGGCTAGGCCGGTGGTTCAGTCAAGGTTAAC
>CAMGSK010000078.1 GCA_946061795.1 uncultured Elusimicrobium sp. | reverse complement strand
GGGGATTTTAACCGGATTTACCGTCTCCGAGGGGGAAATGACTCTTACTCAAGGGCTGGGCGTATTGGCGTCCGCTCTTTTAGGAGGCCTGCTGGGACTAGTGACCATGGCGGCAATTCTTTTGTCCGCTTCGGACCATACTCTTCCGGCGGCGCAATCATTGAAACTGGCATTGAAACGTTTGCCCCGGCTGATTCTGATGAGTTTGTTCTTTTTGGGCGTTTCTCTGCTGGTCTTAGTTTTTGCCGTTGCCGCGGCGTGGCCGATGATTTCCTTGCTGGCAAACAATGAGGCCTCCGGCTTTTTGGCGGCGTTGTTCGGGCTGGCGGTGCTGCTCATGGTGCTGATTGCGGCTATGTTTGCGTTTTATATCTATTTTGTGATGTTTCCGTATTTGCTAGTGCTGACGGACCGGCCCTTTTTAGATGCCCTTAAAACCTCTTATTCTCTTATCCGCGGCCGTTTTTGGCCGACGGCGGGCGTTGTGATTGTATTAGGGCTGATTTCTATGGGAATCTCTATGATAGGCACACTGCTGACCTTTTTAATTGCGCTGTTGTCCGTGTTCTTCTTTCCGCAATGGGGTCAGGCGGTTTCCTCTTTGGCGATGATTCCGTTTGTGGCGGCGGCCACTTTATTTACACAGACAGCACTGCTTGGTTTATACTTCACCATTACGCAGCAAATGCCGACATTAAATGTTCCTTCGCTTGATGAGGAGCCTGGTCAAACGCTTTAAAGGAGAGCCCGAACGGGCCCTCCTTTTTTTAACAATTTCAAATAAAGGACAAGAAAAAAGGAGAAACAAAAAAGATGAATACGGTACTGATTACCATGAACCTGCTGGGAGGATTGGCGGTGTTCCTATTTGGTATGAAAATCATGAGCGACGGCCTGCAGAAAATGGCCGGCGTCAAGATGCGCCAGCTGATTGCGGCCGCCACGAACAACCGGGTCTCGGCCATGTTTTCCGGCATGTTGGTGACGTCCATTATCCAGTCCTCCAGCGCGACCACCGTGATGGTCGTGGGGTTTACCAGCGCGGGGCTGCTGACGCTGTATCAGGCCTTGGGGGTCATATTCGGCGCCAACATCGGCACCACCCTGACGGCGTGGGTGGTCAGCCTGTTCGGATTTAAAGTACAAATATCGCTCTTTGCGCTGCCTGTTATAGCCGTCGGATTTTTCAGCCAGTTTCTGCCTTCCAAATGGGTGGCCGCCCGCCGCATCGGCGAGGCCGCCGTGGGGTTTGGACTACTGTTTCTGGGCTTAGATATTATGAAGAACACCATCCCGGCCGATTTTGCGCAAAGCCCTTTTGTGCTGCAATGGCTCTCCAAACTTACGCCGGACGGATTGCTGAGTTTAACCGCGCTGATTGCGGTCGGCACGCTGCTGACGGTTATTTTGCAGTCTTCCAGCGCGGTCATGGCTATGACGCTTACCTGTGCGGCCGCCGGTATTATTAATTTTCCCACCGCCTGTGCGTTGGTCTTGGGGGAAAATATCGGCACCACCATTACCGCCAATCTGGCAGCCATCGGCGCAACCAAAACGGCCAGAAGAGCCGCTCTGGGCCACTTTTTATTTAACTTCATCGGCGTTCTGTGGGTGGCGCTGATTTTCCGCCACTTTATCGCATTTATTGACTGGCTGGTGCCCGGAAGCCCTTTTACCTCCGACCCGGCGCAGCTGACCAGCGTGCTGCCTTATCACATTTCGGCTTTCCATACGGTGTTTAACGTGGCAAACACCCTGCTCATGCTGCCGCTGCTGCGCCAGCTGGCGGCGTTGACGCTGCTGGCCATCCCCAAAAGCAAACGCGAAGACAAACACCAAGACACGGAGCTGGTGTTTCTCAACACGCGTTTTAATCAGACGCCGGAGCTGGCTATTTTAACGGCGCGCAAAGAAGTGGAACGCATGATGGGCTTTGTGTCCAAGCTGACGGATAAGTTGATTTATGCGTTAAAAACCGACGACGAAAAACTCTTTGAACGCCTGATCGCCGACGCCAAAGACGCCGAAAGCACCACCGACGTGCTGGAACATAAAATCAACACGTTTCTGACGCAAATGTCCCACGGCAACCTTTCCCGCCACGCCGTAGCGCAGACCGTCACACTCTTTGACCTGACCAACAGCGTGGAAGGCATGGGCGACTGCGGAGAAAAAATAGCCAAAATTTTGGAAAAATTCCGCAACACCACGCCTAGGTCCTTCAGCGAAAAAGACTTAGAAAACATGGAAGAAATCGCCCGGAAGACCAAAGAAGTCATCAAAAACGCCAAAGCTTCTCTGGTCAATTTCCCCAACGCCGTCAGCAAAGCCCAAACCATGCAAATCTTTAAAACGGCTTTGAGAGACGAAACCGCGCTGAACGCCATGCGCAAAGCGTTGAGAGAAGAACGCAATACGCGGATTTCTCAAGGGGAAAACGTTTCCACCGCCTCCATTACCGCTTACGGAGACGTGCTGAATAACTTTGAACGCATGGGGGACTACGCCATGCGCATTGTGGAAAGCGTGCTGCATATGCGCGCGGTGGACGCGGCGCCGGAGAAACTGGCGGGTACACCCTCGCCCACGCAGGACGAGCCCCTCGCTTAATCAAACAAATGAAAAACATTCCGGATTTTTTTGCCATGCTGCTGGCCATCGTGAAAGGACGTTTTCCCATGCCGTGGAAAACGTTCTTCACCGCGCTGCTGTGTGCGGTGTACGTTATCAGCCCGGCCGACTTTCTGCCCGACGTATTACCTTTGTTGGGTATAGCCGATGACGCCACGTTTGTTCTGCTGGTGCTGGCCATGATAAAAAAAGACATCGCCCGTTTCCGCGCCTGCCAAGCCCAGACCAAAGATAAGGTCATTGATTTGGGCGACATCAAAGATTATAAAAAGCGCGGCTGACTTTTGAGGCAAACGTTTCGTCCCCTTTGCTTCGGTAAAGGGGACGAAAGAAAACTTCTTTCTTTCCCAAAATCTAACCTTTCTTTTCCCTTGTCCCGCAAACCGGGCAAATTGTTATAATTTATATATGAAAAAATTGCTTAAACTTATGGCCGTTTTGGCGGCTGTTTTTGTCGTTTTGCTGATTGCGGCGTTCATTACGCTGAAAATCATGTTCCCGCCGGAAAAAATCAAGACTATCGCGCAGGGATACGCCGCGCAGGCGCTGCAGCGGGAAGTGAATTTTTCCGACGTGTCTTTTAACCTTATCGGCGTGACTCTCAAAGATTTTGCCGTATCCGAAAAATCTTCTTTTGCGCAGGGCACGTTCGTCAAAGCAGACGAAGCCGTCGTTAAAATCGCGTTAAAACCTCTGTTTAAAAAACGCATTGAAATCGCTTCCGTCGGTTTGGAAGGGCTGGATGTAAACATCCTCAAAACCAAAGACGGAAACTTTAACTTTTCCGATCTGCTTTCCGAAACAGCCTCATCCCAGCCTTCTGAAACGCAGGAGCCTCAAGCTTCATCGGACTTTCCTTTTGAACTCAATGCGCAGCGCATTTACGCGCAAGACTGCAACCTTTATTATAAAGACCTGCAAAGCGGGATGGACGCATCCGTCACCAATTTAAATTTGGAAATCAAAAATTTCAGTCTGAACGCGCCTTTTGACGCCTCTCTGTCTTTTACGACGGATTATCAAGACACTTCCGGCTTAAACGTGACGATCCCCGTACAGGCTTCCGCTACGGCGGATTTGGCCGCCATGGATTTTAATAAAGCCCGCGCCGCGCTGAATAACTTAACGATGAAATATAAAGACATCACCTTTACGTTATGGGGCGAAGCGAAAAATTTTGAAAAACCGGACGTGGAACTGAAAGGCAAAATATCGGGGGTCTCCAACGCCTCTCTCTCCGACGTTCTGCCGGATTTGCCCGCCTTTGTCCTGCCCGACATTCACTTTTCCGCCGCGGCGCAGGCGGATTTGCAAAGTTCTTCGGCCGTTATTAAACTGGCTAAACTCTCTTTGTCGGATTCTTTCTTTTCCGCCAAAGGCAACGCGGGCTGGGGCGGGGCCGCACCCACGTATAACCTCAGCGCTGAATTGTTTGCGGACATGGCCCAAATCGCCAATATGGCGCAGATGCTCTCCGGCTACGGAATAGGCGGCGTCATGCGCGGTCAATTCTCCGCTACGGACAAAAAAGACGGGCAAGACGTACGCGGAAGCTTGACGATGAAAGATTTGACCGTCGTGTATGACCCGCTGACGCTTTCCGGACTCAACGGAACGATTGTGATTAAATCCTTGGCAGATGTCTCCTGCTCTTCGTTAACCGGCAAACTGAATCAGGCTCCGTTTACTTCTTCGTTTGCATACAAAGATTTGGGCGGAGTGTTGGATTTGTTGTTCCACTTTGACTTGTCCAAACTTACCCTGGAACGTTTCCCCGGAGGGAATACGGAAGAAACCGCCGCAAGTCAGACGGCGGATACATCCGAAGAAGCCGCGCCGGAAGGCCCCGAAACCTTGTTTAACGTCAAGGGTTCCGTCAAAATAGGAGAAATTTCCGTGCCGTTCTTTACCACCCAGGGTTTTGAACTGAATGCGGATTTGAAAAAAGCCAGCGCCGCAATGAAACAGGCCAACGGTTCCGTCAAATTTGTTTTACAGGAAGGGGCCGTCAAAGATCTGGATTTGTTCGCCAGAGAAAACCGCATTATTAAAATCCTGACCCTGCCGCTGACCCTGGTAAATAAAGTGACCGCCAAGCTGGGAGTGGAAATTTTCCCCGCGCAAAAACCGGAGGACAAAGGCAAGATTAAATTCAGCTCCGGCTCCGGAGAATATGTATTCCAAAACGGTTTGATGACCGTGGCCGAAACGCATTTTAACTCTTCCGTCAGCGACATGAAAGCTTCCGGCACGCTGAATTTTAAAAATGAAGCCTTGAATATGCGCGTATCCGCCACAGTGCTGACCTCACAAACGCCGATCGTCATTAAAATCGGCGGGACGATGAGCCAGCCTTCCGGCAAGCTGGACGTAGCCGGCACGGCCGCCGGACTGGTGGGGGGAATCTTAAATTACAAGACTCCCGTAAAGGTTGCAGGCACCACGGCCAACGCAGCTAAAAGCACCGCAGAAGCGGGAGCCACCGCCGTCAAAGATACGGTGGGAGCCGCCGTGGGCGTAGTCAAAGGCATCGGGGGATTGTTTAAAAAGAAAGATTCGGAAGAGAAAAAATAATTTTTCCGTAAGCTTTTCAACGTCCTCTCTTCCCGGGAGGACGTTTTTTTGTCTAACGAAAAACACCGGCCAGGTTAATGTTTTTCGTTAGATGTGGAACTCCTCGGGCTCTTACCCGTGGCTTTTTTTGTTTCAAAATCTCAGCTTCGCTTGATTTGGCCCGCCGCTAACTGACAAGGAGAAAACTCCGTTTTTGTGGCGGAATATACATTCATCCCCATGTTTATACACGGGGTTCTGTAAGGTGTTCATAAAAAACCCCGGCAACCAATTGCCGGGGTTTGAAAAAAGGATAATTTTAAGGCAAGACTGAAACATTCGGCTTTATCGTCGTCACCTGCTGGTTTAACACTCCGTCCACAATAAGCCCGGGGTTGCGGATAGACCAACCGGGATTAACAGATATCGCATACAACGGACTTCCCATAAGCAAGGTCGGGGAGCATTTGTCACCCGTACATCCTTCTTTAGTATGCTTCTCCCACTTCATGGAATCTCGGGATGCTCTGACCGATAAAGCGGCGGCATTTTTTAAAACGGCCTTGTCCTTTAAGTCCATCGTTTTAAAAGAGGCGACCTTAGAGGTCACACTGCCTCCGATGTTCACTGCGGCGGCGCTGTTGATTTTTACAGAAGTCAAGGTCCCTTCGGCATTGGAGGGAATAGACATCATCCCATTTACAGATAAAGACTTACCCGTCAATACCGGATTGTCTCCTGCCGTCAGTAGGATAGAGGAAGTAGCATAGGCCCCGACATCTCCGCCCAGCGTCGTGTCCACCTTCAGTGTCTTCACGGTCATTCCTCCGGAAGCGATGTCAATCGTTCCGTCCAAAGAGGGCTGACAAAAATTCAAATTTTTAATCTCCGCCGCGGTGTTTGCATCCAACAGTTTCACTTTGGCAAAAGAGCCCACCGGCTGAGAAAGCAGCGTGACAAACTGCATGCTCTCCGCCTGGGCCAACGAAGCGCAGAAAGCGCATAAAGTCAAAACAATTAATTTTTTCATAATTCTCTCCCGTAAAGAAAAACTTTGCGGCCGCTTTGCATATATTTCACTATACATTAAGTTTAATGTTTTGGTCAATATTTTCAAGGCTTTTCTATAAATCTTCGCACTGCTTAAGCCACAACGCCGCCGAAGCGTCCGAAGGCATCCGCCAATCCCCGCGAGGGGAAAGGCTCACGGAGCCTACTTTCGGCCCGTCGGGCAGGCAGGAACGTTTGAACTGTTGGGCAAAAAAGCGGCGCACGAACGTCTTCAGCCATTTTTTGATTTCCTCTTCGTTGTATTTACCGGCAAAAGCCTGCCGGGCCAGCCAGAAAATCTTCTTAGGTGAAAAACCGAAACGCAAAAAATAATACAGAAAAAAATCATGCAGTTCATACGGCCCCACCAAATCTTCCGTTTTCTGCGCCGTTTCTTTGCCGCGGGAAGGCAGCAGCTCCGGGCTTACCGGAGTATCCAGTACGTCGTTTAACGTCCGGCGCAAGTTTTTGTTTTGCGTTTGCTGCGCACAATGGGCGACCAATCCGCGCACCAGCGTTTTGGGTACCCCGCCGTTGACGCCGTACATGCTCATATGGTCCCCGTTATACGTGGCCCATCCGAGCGCCAATTCAGACAAATCCCCGGTGCCGATCACCAGCCCGCCCGTCTGATTGGCTATATTCATCAGCACCATGGTCCGCTGACGCGCCTGGGCGTTTTCATATGTAATGTCCCGCGCAGTAAGCGGGTGGGCGATGTCTTGCAAATGCTGTTTCACGGAGGC
>CAMGSK010000077.1 GCA_946061795.1 uncultured Elusimicrobium sp. | reverse complement strand
GCTGATTTAAGGCAAACTCCGTTTGCAAAGCCGCTCCCGCGGATAAGCGGGGGCGGCTTTTGCCGGGAAAGGCGGAAGAAATTGCTATAATGAAAATGATGAAAGAAAACAATACCGGCACTTATCAGTACGATCCGCAATCCGGGAAAGTGGTCAAAGTATCTTCCCGGGTGCCTTCCCGCACGAAAAAAGGCCATACCGGTCCGTGCGGCGGCTGCTGCGGCTGTTGCCATGAACATTAAGCTTTCGCCGCAAACGGCGGAACCGTCCGTTTCTTCCTCCGAACGGGTGAAGGCGGCTTTTTTGCTGTCATTCGGCGGCTTGTTGGCCGTATTGCGCACGGTGTTTTTGCCGCATTTATTGGCGGCCTTCGGGCTGTTTTTGTTCGCCTCTTATACTTTATACAAAGTATGCTTCCGGGGGCTTCCCGCGCCGCTTGCCTGGCTGGTCAGTCTTCCGGCGGTGGGCGGATACGGCTTGTTGGCGTTGACGTACGCGGCGGTCACTTCTGCCGTGTTTGCCATGCATTCGGCGGCGTGCCGGGTGGAAGATTTGCTCTATGAGCTGTTTGCTTCTTTAAAAGACAAAGTTCGCGCGCAGATAGAAAATATGGATGAAGGCTTGGCCAAAACCCAAGCTAAGGTCATATTGGAAAACAGCCTGCGCGAAGCTTTTGCTCCGTTGAAGGCCCTGCGTTTTGGCGGGGCTCCTGCGGCGTTGGCGGGCGTATTTTTGTCTTTGTTGGCGTTTGTGGCCCGCTCCGTCTTTTTGGCGCGGCTGGCGCGTTTGTCCGGCTCGGCGGTTAATTTTTCGGCCGTTTTTGCCGGCAGAGCCACGCTGGTCGGAGCGTTGTTTCTTAATTTCCGCTGGCTTTCCGCCCTGCTTTTATGGGCTTTGTACGCGCTGGGCGCTTTGGCGTTGGCGGCAAACTTATGGTTGGTGTGGTGAATATGAGCCTGAAAACGTACGGATTAACGATTTGTCTGCTGCTCTCTCCTTTGTTTCTGGCGGGGCAGAGCGCTTCCTCTTTGGTCAACCGCGCCAAAAACGAAACGGATTTAACCGCCCGTGAGCGTCTGCTGACGCAAGCCGTGACCAAATCTCCCCAGTATGCGCTGGCTTGGCACTCCCGCGCCGACGTTTACCGCGCGCAGGGCAAAAGCAAACAAGCTATTGCGGACTATACAAAAGCCATAGAACTAACGCCGAAGAACCCCTTCCGCTATTATGCCAGGGCTTTGGCCTATATGGACGCGCGCAAATACTCTTTGGCGGCGGCGGATTTAACCAAAGCGCTGTCTTTGAAGAAAGACTATCCCGGTTTTTACCTCAGCCGCGCACAGGTCTATATGGCCCAGGAGAAATATACTTCCGCCGTGGGAGATTATAAAAAATATCTTTCTTTCCGCCGCAAAACGCCGGCCATTTCTTTGGCCTTGGCGGAAGCGTATATAAAAACATATAAATATTCCTCCGCGGAAAAAGAATTAAACACCGCTTTAAAAGCTCTTCCTGACGAGCCGGAAGGATACTTCTGGCGTGGACGCATACGCCACAACCAGGGGCTTTTGGACGAAGCGGTGTCTTATTACAGCAAAGCGTTGAACCGGGACGGGGATTTTATGCCCGCATTGCGCTACCGCGCGGCGGCGTTCAAAGAAATGGGGGACCTGCCTTCCGCCGCGGAGGACTATACCCGTCTGCTGGTTTTGGCCCCGGAAGCGATGTTTTACAACCGCCGCGGTTTAGCTTATGAAGAAATGAAAGAATGGGACAAAGCATTGGCCGATTATGACAAAACCATAGAATTGGCTCCCAAATGGTCTATCGGATATAACAACCGGGGATACGTGTATTTGAAACAAAAAAAATACGCCGCCGCCCGCGAAGATTTTGAAACCGCTGTCAAATTGGACGACGCTCTCCCCACGCCATACGTGAATTTGGCCGGGCTGGCCTGGCTGCAGAAAAAGGACCGGCGCGGCGTGTATATGAATCTGGAAAAAGCCTTAAAGCGCAGTTTTAAAGATTTCGAATCTCTCTATGATGAGGACCGGAAAGGCTGGATGTTTAAAGGCATTAACCATACCTCCGAGTTCCGCTCCTCCATGTACCAATGAAACATCTCTTTGCTTTGTTGTGGGCCGGGTGCGGCGGCTTTTTGGGGGCGGCTTTGCGTTATGGCGCGGGGACGTTGGCTTCGGCGCGTTTGGGCGCGCTGGGGTTTCTCTGGGGAACGTTTATCGTCAATATTTTGGGCAGCTTTGCCATCGGGTTTCTCGCCCCGTTTTGGGCGGAAGGACATCCCCGGCGCGTGTTTGTCATCACGGGGCTTTTGGGGGGATTTACCACTTTTTCCAGTTTCTCTTCCGATACGCTGCGTTTACTGCAAACCGGGCGGCCTCTGGCGGCGTTTGGCTACTGTTTGGGCAGTGTGGCGTTCGGACTGGCGGCGGCGTGGGCCGGATATGTTTTGCATGAGGGGCTGTTTAAATAATTTTTTATCCGCTTTTCATAAGCGGATTTTTGGATGTTTGGCGTGAGGCGGAGATGGGACGGCAAAAGATTTCATATGCCGGCCCGGTTATGACGAATTGGTCCGTTCTTTGACGGACAAACTGTCCGCTTTCAAGCAGACGCTGTTGGCGGAAGTGTTGGGCGAATGGTTTGAAAAATTACGGGAGGAAAAATAATGTCTTTATTAAAAACTTTGTTTAAACGGTCGTTTCTGGCTTTGTTTTTAACGCAATATTTGGGGGCGTTTAATGATAATTTTTTCCGCACCGCCATGGCCTCTTTTATTACGTATCAGGCCGTTTCGCTGGCCCCTCAGACCAAATCCGTCGTTGTGTCTGCGGCGGTGGCTCTTTTTATGCTGCCGTTTTTCCTTTTCTCCGCGCAGGCGGGGGAATTGGCTGACAAGTACCGTAAAGACTTGTTGATTAAAGCCGCCAAAGCATTGGAAGTCGTTATCGTACTGTTGGCCGGGGCGGGATTTTTGACCAAGAACGTATGGCTGCTGCTGGGCGTCTTGTTTTTAATGGGCGCGCAGTCGGCCTTTTTCGGGCCGGTCAAATACAGCATTTTGCCCGATATTTTGACGGACAAACAGCTCATCGCCGGCAACGGCATTATTGAAGCCGGCACGTACGGTGCTATTTTGCAGGGCACCATTTTCGGCGGAATCGTGATTACACTGGACAAATATTTTTTGCCCGGCGTGGTGTTGGCGGTGGCCGCGGCGGGGTTTTGCTGCAGTTTGTTCATTCCCAAACAGAAGCCGGCCAATCCCGAACTGAAAGTGGACGTCAATTTTATACGCAGTACGTGGAAGAACCTGGTTTTTGCCAGACAAAGCCATGACATTTTTCTGTGTATTTTGGGTATTTCCTGGTTTTGGATGCTGGGTGCTGCCCTGCTGTCTCAAATGCCGCCTTTGGCCGCGGACGTGCTGAAAGGCTCTCCTTCGCTGTTTACCTTTTTGCTTACTTTATTTTCCTGCGGCATCGGCCTGGGGTCTCTGTTATGCCAGTTTTTGGTAAAAGGTGAAATTACCAGCCGTTATGTGCCGCTCAGCGCGATTTTGATGACGGTGTTCTTGGCCGATTTAGCGTTTGCCTGCGCCGGATACGTGCCGGGAGCGGCCGCGGCGGACTGGAAAGTCTTTTTGTCCCAGTGGCAGGGCTGGCGCATTACGCTGGATTTGATGGGGTTTGCCGTCTGCGGGGGCCTTTACATTGTGCCGCTTAACGCCATGCTTCAGGCCTTGGCGTCGGAGGCCACCCGTTCGCGCGTTATTGCCAGCAATAATATCATCAACGCCTTGTTTATGGCGGCCGGAAGCGGCGCGTGCGCGCTGATGTTGGCCTTGCAATTTTCCATCCCTGCCGTATTTGGCGTGATTGCGCTGGCCAACGCGCTGGCGGCCGTATATATTTGCGGTCTTCTGCCGGAACATATGGTGCGGATGCTGTGCAAGCGGTTTTTAAATTTCTTTTACGGCGTAAAAGTGACCGGATTGGAGAACTACAAAAAGGTGGAAGGCAACGCTGTCATTATCGCCAACCACACCTCCTTTTTGGATGCGGCGCTCTTGTGGACGTATATGCCGGAAGGGCTTTATTACGCCATTGACACGTACGTGGCGCGCAAATGGTGGGTGAAGCTGGTGCTGCATTTGGTTAAATACTTTCCCATTGACCCCACCAGCCCCATGGCGGTGAAGTCTATTATCGCCGAAGTGAAAAAAGGCCGCCGAGTGGTAATTTTCCCCGAAGGACGCATTACCACGACGGGGGGGTTGATGAAAATTTACCCGGGCCCGTCCGTCATTGCCGACAAATCCGGCGCGCAAATCGTGCCCGTATGCATAGAGGGCAGCCAGTATTCCGTTTTCGGGCGTTTCAGCCGCCGTTTTAAAACCCGCCCGCACAGCAAAGTGACGCTGACCGTACTGCCCGCCGTCCGGCTGGACTTGCCCGAGGATATGCAGGGGCGCGCCCGCCGTCAGGCCGCCGCGCGGCGCATGTATGACATTATGTGCCAAATGAAATACGCCGCGGCTTCGCTAGACAATACGTTGTTTGACTCTTTGCTTGACGCCATGGATTTAATCGGACGTAAAAAAGTCTTGGTGGAAGATATCAGCCGCCGCCCGCTCTCGTTCGGGGCGTTTATTACGGCGTGTTTTGCGCTGGGCGGAACGCTTAAAAAATATTTTAAGCAGGGCGAATACGCGGGCTTTATGCTGCCCAACGCCGTGCCTTCCGCGGCGGCGTTTTTCGGACTGAGGGCGTTTAACGTGACCCCGTGTATGTTAAACTTTTCCACCGGGCTGAAAAATATGCTCTCCTGCTGCAAAGCCGCGCAGATTAAAACCGTGCTGTCTTCCCGCACTTTTATTGCGCAGGGCGGTTTGACGGAAACGGCGGCGGCCATGGAAAAAGCCGGATTGCGTTTTATATATTTGGAAGACGTCAAAGAGCAAATCTCTGCGGCGCGCAAACTGTTGGCGTGGGCGGCGTCTTTTTTCCCTCGCTGGTATTACAAACAGGTGCGCGGCGGAGCCTGCGCCGATGACCCGGCAGTGGTTCTTTTCACCTCCGGCAGCGAAGGAACGCCCAAAGGGGTGGCGCTCAGCCATAAAAATATTCAGGCCAACCGCCTCCAGCTGGCTACCGTGCTGGATTTCGGTCCGCTGGACGTGGTGTTTAACGCCATGCCCATTTTCCATTCCTTCGGTTTGACTGGCGGCATGATTCTGCCGCTGTTGTGCGGTGCCAAAACGTTTTTCTATCCGTCTCCGCTGCATTACCGCATTGTGCCGGAATTAATTTACGACACCAACGCCACCGTGATTTTCGGTACGGATACGTTTTTGAGCGGATACGCCAAAATGGCGCACCCGTATGATTTTTACTCCGTACGCTTGGCTGTAGCCGGGGCGGAGAAGCTCAAAGAAGAAACGGCCCGCGTCATGGCCGATACGTTCGGCGTGCGCGTGCTGGAAGGATACGGCGCGACGGAAACGGCCCCCGCACTGGCGATTAATACGCCTATGTACTTTAAACGAGGCACGGTGGGGCGCGTACTGCCGGGCATAGAGACGCGTTTGGAGCCGGTACCCGGTGTGCCCGAGGGCGGCCGGTTGTTTGTGCGCGGCGCCAACGTTATGCTCGGCTACCTCAAAGAGGACAAGCCCGGCGTGCTGCAGGCTCCGCCGGACGGCTGGTATGACACGGGAGACATCGTGGCGCTGGACGAGAACGGCTTTATGCGCATACAGGGCCGCGCAAAACGCTTTGCCAAGGTAGCGGGGGAGATGATATCCCTTTCCGCCGTAGAGAGCGCGCTGAACGGAATTTGGCCCGGGCAAATGCATGCGGTGGTGGCGGTGCCGGATGAGAAAAAAGGCGAGCAGCTGGTCCTGTTCACCACGGCCAAAGACGCCGACCGCGCGGCGGTGCTGAACGCGTTTAAAGAACAAGGCCTGAGCGAACTGGCCGTTCCCAAAAAGATAAACCTTCTGGAAGAAATTCCGTTGACGGGAACGGGAAAAACCGATTATGTGCGCTTAAACGAAATGGCCCGAAGTTGAGTCTTATTCCGTATAAAAAGCCGCTTCTGAGGAAGCGGCTTTTTTGCGTTTTGCAAAAGAGAAACTCTTTTTATTTTTTGCGGGATTTGAGTTCCAAATATGCGTCTTTAATCGGAAGAATGACGAGCAGGAGGCCGATGAAAAAGACGATATAAAGAACAAAACTAAAGGGGCCCTGTAGGCCAAAAACAGCTGCCGCATAGCTTACGCCCAGCAGAAACAGTATTCCCACCGCCACAAAGATAAGGCGGTCCATATTGGAGCCAAAAGAAGCAAGAAAGCCCGTTTGACAGTACTTTTCCAGCTTTTGGCTTAATATTTGGGCATCCATATCATAGGAGGGCGAAAGCGGGACCACTTGATAAGAAAACTGGGCAAAACGGCTTCGTTTGTCCAATATGCGGCACAGAAACGCCATAACCCGGTTTGGCGGCAGAAGTTTTACGGAAACGGATTGTGCGCCTGCTTGCGTAAACGCAAATGACACCTTTGAGACGGCCGTCACACGGGAGTCATATACTGTGACTCGGTGTACGGAGACGTTCATGTCAAGCGACGTTTTTTCATACGGAAAAAACAAATTTTTTGTTTTGTCGGAATTTTCCAGCAAAACCCCGTCTGCTCCAAAAGTGATATGCGTGAAATAGGGGCCGTAGCGGCGGGAGGAAAATTTTGTCCGTTTTTCCCATAGGGCAATCCCGAAAATCCCGAGAATTAGAAACGGGAAAAATTTAAATATAAACGAAAGGCCCAAATTGCATGTCAAATCATCTTGACAGAGGGCGTGTATGGTTATGCCCAGCGCGTTCCACGCCGTCGCCAGTCCGCCGGCAAAATGGGCCGCCGCGCCGGCTGCAGCCAGTACCAACAATGTCAGCATCGCCGTGATAATCAAGGTGAATTTGTGGGCGGCGGTATCCGGATTTTTTATTTTAATGCGCATAATTC
>CAMGSK010000076.1 GCA_946061795.1 uncultured Elusimicrobium sp. | reverse complement strand
CTGGTTCGCGCGTATAGGCGCGCCCTGCCGTTTGTTTTCACAAGGAGTTTCTCTTGTCTTCTCATACGTCCGTTTCTGATTCTGTTTATTTGCCGGAAGAAAATAAAGCAGGAGAGGTTGCCTCCTCTCCCGCCGTTTCCGTGCGCCCCGTCCGCCGGGCAAAAAAGACGCCCAACGCGTCCAGCGCGCCCTCCAAAATTGGCCGCGTTAAGCGCTCCGCCCCGCCCTCTGCGCCGGAGGAAGGCGTGGAATATCAGCCGGAGCTTTGCGCGCGTTTGCTGTCTTTTTTTGACGTACCGCCGTTTAAAGTGACCGAGGTGATGAAAAGAGACGGCAGCGTGAGCTTGGTGGAAACGGCGGCCGAACTGCCCACGTTTGCGGCGTTTGCCCGCAGTTTGGGAGTCACGCAGCGGCGGCTGATGGAATGGGAAGAGGCCTATCCCGCTTTTGCGTGCGCGGCCCAAAAAGCGCGCGATTTGCAGGGGGATATCTTGATTCAAAACAGTTTGCGCGGCAATTATTCTTCTTCTTTTGCCGTTTTCACCGCCAAAAATATTTTGGGCTGGAGCGACGGCAAAGACGACGCCAAACCGGCGGAAAAAACGCTGGTGGTCAAATGGGAGAAATAATGCCCCGCAAAACCGCTTCTTCCGTCATTATTCCGTATAAACCGCGCCATCCGCAGCCGCTGATTCACGCCGCGCTGGAGAGTCACCGCTTTTGCGTGCTGGTCACCCACCGCCAAATGGGCAAAACCGTCTGCGCCATTAATCATTTGCTTAAAAGCGCGCTGACCAATCCCCGTCCGTCTGCGCGGTATTTTTATATAGCGCCTTTTTTGAAACAGGCCAAGATGATCGCCTGGGACTACGTCAAACGTTTTACGTCGGTCTTGCCGGATGTGAAGCTGGCGGAAGGAGATTTGTGCGTCCAGCTGCCCAACGGAGCGAAAATTTGGCTGTTGGGTGCGGATAATCCCGACGCGCTGCGCGGCACCTATGCCGACGGCGCGGTGTTGGACGAATACGCCCAAATCAAGCCCGGCGTATTTGACGAAATCGTGCGCCCCATGCTGCTTTCCCGCGACGGTTGGACTTTGTTTACCGGTACGCCGAAAGGGCAAAACCAATTTTATGATTTATATAACTATGCGCTCAAAGCCTCGCAAACCCATCCCGCCCTTTGGTGGTGCGGCGTTTTTCCCGCCGATGAGACGGGGGTTATTTCCGCCGCGGAACTGGAAGAAATCCGCCGCCGCACGCCGCCTCATTTGTTCCGCCAGGAATATTTGTGTGATTTTACCGCCGATGCGGAAGACGTATTGATTCCGCTCAGCCTGGTCAGTCTGGCGTGCGCGCGCCGCTATGCGCCGGCGGAAGTGGCGCACGCACCCAAAATTATCGGCGTTGACCCCGCGCGTTTCGGGGCGGACCGGAGCGTCATTTTCAGAAGGCAGGGCCTGCAAGCTTTTGAACCGGAAGTATTGCGCAAAACTGACACGATGACCTTGGCTTCGCGCGTGGCCGCCTGCATGGATTCTTTTCGCCCCGATGCGACCTTTATTGACGCGGGCTGCGGAGGCGGCGTGATAGACCGGCTGCGCAGTTTGGGGTTTTGCGTGACGGAAGTGAATTTTGGCTCCTCGCCGCTCAAAGCGGGGCAATACGCCAACAAGCGCGCCGAAATGTGGGGGGAAATGGCCCGCTGGCTCAATGAGGGGGGAGCGTTGACGGCGGCGGAAGGTTTAAAGGCCGATTTGTGCGGCGTACGGTACGGGTTTGACGCGGCGGGACGGATGAAATTGGAGAGCAAAGAGACGTTAAAAGCCCGTACGGGCCGCAGCCCGGATTTGGCCGACGCTTTGGCGTTGACTTTCGCCATGCCCGTGCAAAAACGCACCGCAGGCGCGCGGGGAGAATTTGCCCGGACGGAATACGAAGTATTGTGAAGCGTTGGACGTTGGAGAAAATAATAAGCGGGCGGGATCAAGACGACTGTTTGTGGCGGAGTTTTATTACTAACGCTAACTTAATTTAATATATAAATAAAAAATATTGACAAAACTAACAATTTATGCTATAATGTCTTTACAGTAGTCCATTAGACGTCCTTTGTAAATATCTTCAAGAAGCAAGTTCCTTTATCTGTTTGTTTTATTTCGGCGCGGAAAATTCCGCGCATTCATACCGTATCCGTGCGGGCATATGGTTCCGCCGCGTCCACCTTATCAGGACGGCTTACCTTGCTGCTCGTACGGATACGGAAAACGATGGGCCGTATGGCCTTTTACAGCGATACTCCGGCCATTACCAGCGTCAAAATAACCACCAGCAATACCGTAGCCAATCCCGCAAGCCAAAACGCCGTTTTACGGCTGCCTTGTTTAAATACGGCGCGGGTGATTAAATAAAAACCCGGAAATCCCAGCACCGCCACAAAAAGCAGAATGATAATTACGTCGGCCATAACGCACCCCCTGTTGTGATTTCTTTTTTATAGATTACTACATTTTTTCTCTCAAGCCATCCTTTTCTTTAATTAGTGCAAAACCAATCCCACAAAGGTGATTCATGACAAACAACACAATACAAAAGCCGGATTTGTTTCTGCGCCGCTATGATGCCATGAAGGCGGAAGCGTCGTCGTGGCGGCAAACCTGGAAAGAGCTGGCCAAATACATCGCCCCCACGCGCGGATTTTTTGAGGGGGATAAACCTTCCGACGGGCGAAAGCTGGACCACCGCGCGCTGATTGATTCGGACCCGATGCTGGCCGTGGAAGTGCTCAGCGCGGGCATGGTGTCGGGTTTGACCAGCCCCAGCCGCAGCTGGTTTGAGCTGTCTTTGCAAGAGGAAGACGCGGCCAAGCGCGCCGGGGCGCGGGAGTGGCTGTATGAAGTGCGCCGGCGCATGGAAGACGTTTTTTCCCGCTCCAACGTCTATAACGCGCTGCACGGGTTTTACCAGGAAATCGCGGTGTTCGGGACGGCGGCGTTTTTGCTGGAAGAAGATTTTGACCGCGTGATTTCCTGCCGCAGTTTTACGGCGGGAGAATATGTGCTGGGTACGGACGAAAAAGGCGAAATTAACGCTTTCGGACGGAGTTTTTGGATGACGCCGGAACAAATGGCGGAAAAATTCGGCGAAGAAAACCTGCCGCTTTCCGTCCGCCGCGCCGCCCAGGAACGCCGGGGAGGATGGTTTGAAATCATCCACGTCATTATGCCCAATCCGCAGGCCGACGAAACAAAAGCGGATTTCGGACATATGCCTTACGCGTCGGCTTATTTCACGCCGCAGGGGCACCTGCTCCGGCGCGGCGGATACCGGGAGTTCCCCGTCATTGCGGCGCGTTGGGAAGTGAAAAATTCTTCCGACGTATATGGCCGGGGACCGGGCTGGAAATGTTTAGGCGACGTGAAAATGCTGCAGAAAATGCAGAAAACCAAGCTGGTGGCTTTGGACAAAAACACCAATCCGCCGATGATGGTTTCTTCCAACGTGCAGGGGGAAGTCAATCTTTTGCCGGGTGGACTGACGCGCTACAACGGCACGACGGACGCGGCCGTCAAGCCGGCCTATCAGGTGCCGGTGGATTTGCAGGCGTTGGAAAACAGCATAGAACGCGTCAAGCAAACCATTAAAGGACAATTTTTCGCCGATGTGTTTTTGATGTTGGCGTCCCAGCGTTTCGGCAATATGACCGCGGCGGAAGTAGCGGAGCGGCACCAGGAAAAAATGTTGGTGTTGGGGCCGGTGCTGGAGCGGCTGAAAAACGAACTGCTCGACCCGCTGGTGGAGCGGACCTTTGCCATTATGTACCGCCGGGGAGTTGTTCCGCTGCCGCCGCCGGATTTGGAAGGAAGGGAGATGAAAGTGCGCTATGTCTCGCTCATCGCCCAGGCGCAGAAGCAGAGCGGTATGGCCGCGGTCAACCAAGGCATTGAGTATGCCGCGCGGCTGGCGCAGGGCAATCCGCAGGTGCTTGATAAAGTGGATTTTGACGCCGCGCTGGAAGAAGGGCTGGAGATGTTGGGCGTCCCTCCCAGCATGCTGCGCAGTGAAGAAGAAACGCAAAAACTGCGCCGGGAACGGGAGGAATCCGCCGTAGAGGCGGCGGGGGAAAATCAACCCATTTAAAACAAAGCTGCGGCGCGGAGCGGCCTAAAATTAACGTGCGCTCCTACGCAGAGGAGGAGGTTTCCGTTCCGGAGCGGATTCTCCTCCCGCAGCGGGAAAAAATATGAACAAAAAAACGTTGGAAAAACGAAACGCGGCCGATTTGGCTGCCGTCTTAAAACTTCCCCAAGGCCGCCGTCTGTTGTGGCGCATTCTGCAGGCGGCCCGGGTGGACCAGCACGGCTTTGTGCCTTCGGACCCGTACGCCACGGCGTTCCATTGCGGGCAGAAAAGCGTGGGGCTTTTTCTGCAGGCGGAAATAGAAGAGGTTTCCGCTTTGGTGTTGGCGCAGATGCGGGCGGAGTATCTTTCGGAAAAAGTTTCCGCCCAACGGGAAATAGACCGCGAAAGTGAGGAGATGCACCATGTTTGAACAAGAACAAACCGCCGTGCCGCTGGAAACGGCGCAAATCAATTTGCAAACGCAAAAGGCCGACGAAGCATCCGGCCGGCCGGGCCAAGGGGGAGAAGACCCCTCCGAGGACCGGTTGAACGAAACGTCCGCGCCGTCAGGCGCCGCCGGCGATTATGCGGGGGTGGAGCTGCCGCAGGAGGCGCGGGGACGGGAGGAGGCGTTCGCTTCTTTCAAGCGTCTGGCGGCGGAGCTGAAACTGCCGGAAGAAACGGTAAAAAAACTGGTGGAATGGGAAGCCGGCTGTGCGCGGGACGGGCGCGCCGTTGAAGAGAAAAACCGGGAAGAAATTCTGGCCGGGTGGACGGCAAAGACTAAAGAAATGTTCGGCCCGTTTTATTCCCGGGAAATCGCCCGCGCGCTGGACGCGGCGCAACGCTTCGGCGGGGAAGAGCTGCGCCTGCTGCTCGACGCGACGGGCCTGGGCAGTCATCCCGCAGTGGTGAGGACGTTTCATGAAATAGCCAAACAAATCGGCGAGGACGTATCCGTCGGCGGCGCAGCGGCCAAAACGACGGACAAAACGTTTGCCGAGGCGTTGTACGGGAAAGCCGCTTAAGGCGTTTCCCCGTCCGAAAGGACCGACAGCAAAAAAGGAATTAGAAAATGGCGATTATTGCAGACCAATATTTTAACCTGCTGGATTATGCCAAACAATTTGACGAATCCGGCCAAGAGCTGGCCATTGCCGAAGTGCTCAGCAAATCCAACGACATCATCGGCGACGCGCTGGTGACGGAAAGCAACCTCGACAGCGGGCACGAATACGCCGTGCGCACGGGCATTCCCGAGGGCACCTGGCGCAGAGCCTATCAGGGCATTGAGCCTGCCAAAGCCACCACCAAAGTGGTGGTGGAAGGCTACGGCACTTTGTCAGCCTACAGCGTAGTGGATAAGCTCATTGCCGAAAAGGGCGGCAACCTGCAGGCCGTCAGAACGGGACAGAGCAAGGCGATTATCGCCGGGATGTCCAACACCATGGCCAGCAACCTCATTTACGGCAACGCCGGGGAAACCCCCGAACGTTTTACCGGGCTGGCGGCGCGCTACAACACGCTGACGCAGGCCGAAAGCGCGCACAACGTCATTGACGCGGGCGGCAGCACGGACGGGCAAAACTCCTCCATTTATTTGGTGGTGTGGGACACGGACAAAGTGTTTACGTTCTTCCCCAAAGGTTCCAAAGCCGGCATCCAGCGCGTGGACCACGGCCTGGTCAATCATACCGATTCCGACGGCAACGAATACCCCGCTTACAAAGAGTATTTTGAATGGAAACTGGGTCTTGCCGTGCAGGACTGGCGTTATGCGGGGCGCATTTGCAATATTGACGTGAAAAACGTGCCCGCTTCGCTCATTGACAAGATGTGCGAACTGGAAGAACGCATCCAGAGTCTGAAGCTGGGCAAGCCCTTCTGGTACATGAACCGCACGGTCAAAGCCGCTTTGCGCAAACTGACCAGCAACAAGCAAAACGTGCAATATACTCCCGACCAGGTGACCAGCCGTCCGCTGATGATGTTCAACGAAATTCCGGTGCACATCTGCGACGCAATCTGCGACACCGAAGACGTGGTGTCTTAATATCGCCGCCGGAGCCCGGACAAAGGGCTCCGGCTCTTAGGGCGCGGGATTTGCGCCCGTATCTTTGGAGAAAATATGTTGATTGATTCTACGTTGATTTTGTCTGAAAAACAGGCCTTGACCGCCACGGCGGCTTCTTCCTGTGTCATTGACCAGACGGCCGCCGGCGGCGCGCGCAACCGCTGCGCAGTCGTGGCCAAAGTGGACGAAACTTTTGCCGGACTTACCGGACTGAAAGTCAGTCTGCAAACCGCGGCAGACGCGGCCTTTACCTCCCCGAAAGAATTGGCGGGCGTTTCTTTTGCTTTGGCTGATTTAAAAGCCGGCAAGACGCTGTTTCAGATGATTCTTCCGCACGGGATGGACAGATATATCCGGGGTTATTATACCGTGACGGGTACCGCAACGGCGGGGAAAATCTCCCTGTTCATTACGGACTTGGCGGATATGTAATCCTTGCCCGGAGGGCGCGTTTTGGGTTCTTGGCGCGCCCTCCATTTGCCCTGTCATAGGGTCCGGAAGGGTGTTTTTCTGTTTTCTCTTTGCGCTGTACTGTGTTGTTTGATTTGCCGCTTAAAATCCCTGGGCGGAAAGATAAAAACCGAAAATAACGGGATTTTTGGCGCTTTTGGGGGTATTGGAGTCTGCTTTGCCCCGAGAAAGTCTGTTTTTAAGCGGATTTTGAGCAAATAAGAAGAAAAAGCTGTAAAAGAATCGTAAAAAACAGGTTTTTCTGCAGGGGAAACGCCAAAAAAGGGCAATTTTTCTGTATAAGAAAGGAAAAGACGCTGGGATGTTTTTAAATGCTTTCTTGTACTGTTTGTATTAGTTAAAAAATATATATAAATTTAAAAACATTTAAAATTTAAGTATTTTTAAATTTAAATATATTC
>CAMGSK010000075.1 GCA_946061795.1 uncultured Elusimicrobium sp. | reverse complement strand
TTTTCCGGCCAAGAAGCGCAAACTATCGCGCAGGCTCCTTTGCAAGAAGCGGACGGCTGGGTGTTAAAAGGAAGCGGCTTCGGCGCGGCTATACTGACGGCGGATTGTGTGCCGCTCATTTTATGGGACGCACGCGCCCAAGTGGTGGGAGTGGCTCACTGCGGATGGAGAGGAGTGGCCGCCGGACTGCCGGCCAAAACGGCCTTGCGCATGAAAGAATGCGGAGCGCAAGGGCCTTTATCGGCCTGGGCGGGCCCGCACATTCAAAGCTGCTGTTTTGAGGTGCAACAGGACGTGGCGGAACAATTCCCCTACGCCGTACTGCATAAAAACGGCAAACTGTTTGTGGATTTAAACCAAGAAATTAAACGCCAGCTATGCGGGTGCGGTCTGGAAGAAAACGACATCAAAACGCCTTATTACTGTACCTGCGGCGACAAAGCCAACTTCTTTTCCTTCCGGCGGGACCATACCGAAGACGCACTGCTGACTTTTGTTTACAGGCCCTGACTTTCCGTTTGAGAACCGTTTTTTTCCGATCCGGCAGGTTGCGCATGACGGGCAAAAAACACCCGCCCGATCCACTGCAGTCCTCCCTTTTCCAGACGGAACGCCATGAACCCGGACAAAAGAACGCTGAAGAAAATTACCGAATAAATGACGTCTTGAATCACAGCTCCTTCCTCAGGCAGCTGTTGGGCGATAATGGCCGCCAACACCGCGCTGACCAGCCCGTTGGGGCACATGGCCAGCATGACGGAGCAATCCCCGCGCGTAATGGATTTGCCCGTACACCAGTTTACGCACGGAACGCGCACCAACAGTTTGACCGCACAAAATGCCAGCCCCAACAAGGCCAAATCCCATCTTCCCAAACGCATGCTCATGCCCATGTAAACAAAGAACAATGTTTTGAAAATAAATTCCACTTCCGCGAAAAAGCTTTTTTCTCCCTGATTTAAAGCAATCGCTTGGAAATTTAATTTTTTCAGCCACAGTTTTTTAATCAAACGCAAATTTCCGGCCACCGTGCCGAACACCAGCGTGGCAATGGCGCCGTCGCCGCCGGCATACTCGCTGAGCCCATAAACCAGCAACACAAACGCAAACGTCAAAGAGACCGCGTTTTCCAAATCGCGCACCCGGTTCAAAATTCTCATCCAAAAAAATCCCGCCACCGCGCTCAGCCCGACCCCGATGCCGAAAGAGCGCAGCAGGCTCATTCCCACCGCATAAGAAGACAGCTCTCCTCCCTTGGCGGCCACGCCCAGAAGCGCCATAGCCACCACAATGGAGTACACCCCCGTCACGTTGGCTTCCAAAAACAAAATGGCTTTTGTTTTCCGCGCGATGTTCAACTTGGACACAAGCGGTGTAATAACGGCGGTGGAATTATCCGCTACAATGGCCCCGATAATCAGTCCGTAAAGCCGGTTTACCCCCAGCAGTATATGCGCCAGCCAAGCCAGCGCCAATGTAATCAGCGCAAAAGCCGCCGTAGTAAGCAAGAAACCTTGCCCCATGGCCCCGCGCAAAGACAAAAGGCGGAACTCCACCCCGCTGCGGAACAGCACCACAATCAATGCCAGCGTAGTAAAAATACGCCCGAACTGGCCGAACTCTTCCGGCTGCACCCAGCCGGAGATGGGGCCCATCACCATACCCAGCAACATCAAAGGCAATACGTCCGGCAGCCGCGTTTTCTCAAACAGAGAAGAAAACACTTGTCCCAAAAACAACGTCACCCCGATAAATACAATGGCCGATGTCATAATTTATTTATTATATAAAATACGCGCCCGGACTCCGGCAAAACAAAAACGCGGCGCAGGAAACCGATTCCCGCGCCGCAAATACAAATTCCTTCCGGATTTATAAAATAATCAGCCGGATAGCCATGACCACCAGCACCAAACCGGCGATAAATTCCGCTTTCTTGCTGAAAATAGATTTGGAAGTTTTGGTGCCCAAATGAAAACCCAGCACCGTCATCAAAAACGTAATAATCACCAAAAACAGCGCTTGGGGGAACCACCCCTTGCCCAACAGCTCCAACGGGTAGCCCACCAGAAAAAACTGCGCCGCCGTCAAAGCGGCCACACGCACCATTTTTTTGCCGTCATCGGCTTCCTCTTCTTTAAAGCTGGGGGATTTCTCCACCGTTTCCAACAGATATTTAATGCCCAAAAGCAACAAAAACGCAAATCCTATCCAATTGGCCGCGCGGACAAAATAACCGCGGAAAAACACCATGCTGAACAAATACCCAAAAACAAAGGCCAGTGCGTTAAAACCTGCAAAGAAAAAACCGGCTTTAATGGAAAACACGCTTTTGGTCTTCAAGTCCATTTTCATGGCGGACATATTGGCAATAACCATATTGTCCGTACACAAACAGATAAAAATAATAATCACGGCGATAATGCCCATATTTTCTCCTTTGCAGCCTAAGTTAATGCTATCTTAGCAAATTCCAAGCCCGCTGAGCAGTACGCGCGTACCCACCGCGGCCAGCGTCACCCCTCCCAACGCTTCCATCCACGCGCCGAAACGCCGTCCCAGCAGTCCCCCTAAAAAAAACCCGGAATAAGATGTGACGAACACACACAGACTCATCAGTCCCAGCGTCAACCAAAAAGAAGCGTTCGCCAAAGACAACGCCATTCCCACCAGCAATGCGTCCAAACTGGTCGCCACCGAAAGCACGCACAGTGTTTTAAAAGAAAATTTCGTGCACAAATCTGTTCCGTCTTTTTTCTCAAAAGCTTCTTTGACCATTTTTGCGCCGATAAACAACAATACAAAAAACGCAATCCAATGGTCAAAACGGTCTATCGCCCGCGCCCAGGCCGCGCCGCCGGTCCAGCCGGCCGTCAGCATAATGACATGCGCCGCCGTAAACCCCAGGCTGACCGCAAGAGCCGTTTGATGACGCACCGAACGGCAGGCACAGCCGGAGGCCAGCGTGACGGCAAAATTGTCCATAGACAGCCCCAGCGCCACGGCAAAGACGGATAGTATGTTCATGTAAATTATGATACCATTTTTAATAAGGCGGTTATACTTATGGAAACATTACGCGAACTATATAAAATCGGCTGCGGGCCTTCCAGCAGCCATACCATGGGCCCGCGCAAAGCGGCCGATTCATTCAACCGGCGTTATGGACAGGCGTCGGCCTTCCGCGCCACGCTGTACGGTTCTCTGGCGGCCACGGGCAAAGGCCACCTGACGGATTTTACCATTCGGGAAGCTTTTTATCCAAAACCCGTAGAAATTATTTTTGACAACGAAACCGTCATGCCCAAACATCCCAACGCGCTGAAATTGGAAGCTATGGACCAGGCGGGGCACGTCATAGGGGAATACGTAATATACAGCATAGGCGGAGGCGCTATCCGGGACGAAGAAAACTTCGGCAAACAGCTGGGCAATATCTATCCGCACAAATCCATGACGGAAATTTTACAATACACGTCCCAAAAACGCATGCTGCTGTGGGAATACGTGGAAGAGTGCGAAGGCGCGGGCATCTGGGATTATCTGACCGAAGTGTGGCTTACCATGAAAGAAACCATGAAACGCGGTCTGGCTAAACGGGGCGTATTGCCCGGTTCGTTAAACTTGGAAAGAAAAGCCCAGCGTTATTTGTACAAAGCGGAAAATTCCCCCCAATATCTGCGCCGGATGAACAATCTGTTTGCATATGCACTGGCCTGTGCAGAGGAAAACGCTTCCGGCGGCATTGTCGTGACCGCGCCTACATGCGGCTCCTGCGGCGTACTCCCCGCCGTATGCCGGCTGGTACAGGAAATTTGCGAGTTTGAAGACAACACCATTATCCGCGCGCTGGCTACGGCCAGCCTGTTCGGAAATATGGCCAAAGCGAATGCTTCTATTTCCGGAGCGGAAGTGGGATGCCAAGGAGAAATTGGCGTCGCCTGTGCCATGGCGGCGGCGGCCACCTGCCAGCTGGAAGGAGGAGACAATCAGCGCATCGCTTACGCGGCGGAAATGGGGCTGGAGCACCACCTGGGGCTGACCTGCGACCCGGTGGACGGACTGGTACAAATTCCGTGCATTGAACGCAACGCCTTGGCCGCCTCCCGCGCGCTGGACTGCGCAACATACGCCCTAATGTCCGACGGGGAGCACCGCGTTTCGTATGACGATGTCTTGGCCACTATGATGCAAACAGGCAAAGACATGAACCAGGCCTACCGCGAAACCGCGCAAGGAGGTTTGGCCAGATTCTTTAAACAGAAGTTCTTAGGAAAGGGGGAAATCAAAAAATGAACACATTGCAAGCCATAGTAAAACGGCGGTCCATCCGCAAATTTTCGGACAAACCGCTGACGCAAGAACAACTGGAGACTTTGTTGAAAGCGGCCATGTTCGCGCCCACTGCGCGCAACTGCCAGGAATGGGAATTTGTCGTGGTGCGGGACCGCGCCGTTCTTAAACGGCTGATGCAAGCGCATCCCTATGCGCAAATGCTGTCCACGGCTGATTGCGCCGTCGTGGTATGCGGGAATCTTTCCAGAGAGACGTCCGCGGGGTATTGGCCTGGCGACTGTGCAGCCGCCACCCAGAATATTTTGCTCGCCGCGACGGAAATGGGATTGGGTTCCGTATGGTTGGGCGTATATCCCACCGAGGAACGCATGTCCGCTATCGCAGACGTCTTGGCTTTGCCGCAACATGTACGGCCGTTCAATATCATCGCATTAGGGCACCCGGCCGAGACCAAAGAAGACGTAGAACGCTTTGACCCGGCAAAAGTGCATTACGAAAAATGGTAAATCTGTTTTGCAGCAACCCCCGGCATTCCCGGGGGTTGCTAAGCAAAAACCGCTCAAAAATCATTTTGTTGTCCTTTTCTCAAGAGCACCCAATCATTCAGCCACATCCTATCTTCACCCACAAATATAAGAGAATATTTGCCTAATAAAAACGAAATTGGTAAAATAAGAGTGAAGTTTTTGGGTGTGACAACCAATTTTACGGTGGATGTAGCTCAGCTGGTTAGAGCGCCGGTCTGTGGAACCGGAGGTCGGGGGTTCAAATCCCCTCATCCACCCCATTTATTTTCCCGTCGAACCTTCGGCGGGAATTTTTAATTGTATTTTGGCCCATTTATCCCCGTTCCCCGTCGGGGATTTTTTGTTTAGAGAAAAAATAAACTCAACATATACTGATTAGGCTAGGGCTAAATAGGCAAAAGAAAAGGCCTAAAAAGTATAAAAGTATCTTTTAGGCCAAAATTTAACTAGCGAAATTTAATTTTTGGAAAAGACTATCCCCAGTAGGCATTAGCATTAATAGACTGGATAGCTGAATACACCCCGTCCCATATATGGGGAGAAGGAAATACCTCCGCCACGCTACCCCTATCTGTAAATGGCGCGTGCTGCAAAATGCTCATATCTGTCAGCATCCCATTTTGAACAATATAATTGATAATTTGATTTACAAAATAACTTTGATTGGAATTCAAATTCTGTTCATCAATAAACTTAGAAAATGCCTCTTTGGCAGCTGATTGATCTAACCCCACTACAGAGCGCACAAACGCTCCCAATGGAATATTTCCAACTTCTTGTGTATAGTTATCCCTACTCCCTAATTCATTCCAAAGGATATGTTCCAACTCCTGCACATCTTGTTCCGTCAAAGGTTCATTCGTTTTTAATTTGGAGATAGCAGGGATATCTTGGTGTTGGCGCAAGAAAAACTCCGCTTTCTTACGGTAATTTTCCAATTCGCTTGTCTTTAAGTCTGCATCATTTTCTTCATATCCTGTAACGCAATCCACAAAATTGGTCTCATAGCGGGTTTTACTAGACACTTCTACAAATTTCATTAAATTCCGCAATTTCAAGCGAATTTCCTCAATAGCAGAAACAGGCATCCGGTCTAAATTATCCGTATGCAAAATACTCTCCACCAATTCTTTTTGGGCAGATACTGCTGGAATCGTTCCGCAAGACACCAGTCCCGCAACCCGCTTTTTTAAATCTTTAAACGCACGCTTACACGAATGTTCCCGCAATTTAGCAAGTGCAATTCCATAACACAACGCGTCAAAACGTAAAGCGTCCGAATCCCCCTCTTCCGGCAAGACCAGTGGGGCTAATTCTCCTGTTAAATTAAAGACATCTTCATAACCCAGCTGGGTAAAAGCATCTATATTGAAAAACTTATCCACTATACGTAAATGCTGGCGGACTGAAAAATTATCCCTATTCAACCGCGTAACGCTATGGTGCAAGTTTTCTACTAATTGTTTCCGCAAATTGATAAAAAACTCTTCTTGAAAGGGAAACTCCTGCAGTTTGTAGATAAGCTCTACTTTTAAACGGAATAATTGCTCCTGCAAGGAAAGTGTTGACGCACCCGTATCCTTGCGGGGCGTTTTGAAAAACTTAAAGTTAGAGCCGTAATCAAAAATATAGAATTCTTTTTTATCGTCACCGTTTATGAGCCCGGGGCACAAACGGGTTCCGCGCCCGATCATTTGCCAGAACTTGGCTTTACTCATTACCTTCTTAAAAAACACCAAATTTAGCACTTCCGGCACATCAATCCCAGTATCTAACATATCTACGGACACCGCAATTTGGGGATATTTTTTGGCATCCGAAAATTCATCAATCGCACTTTGGACATAATTGGTGTAATTATCAATCACGCGGCAAAAACCACGCTGGGCATATTGGGGATATTCCTGTCCGAAGATTTCTACTATTTTCTCCGCGTGTAAATGATTTTTTGCGAAAATGATAGTTTTTCCCAGTTTGGTTCCGTATTCTATTTTCAATCCTTTCGTCATTAAATCATCAAGCACTTTACGGATCGTATCTTTATTAAAGACCCATTCATTTAAAGCACTACCGCCGATAGCATCTGGAACATTACCATCTTCGTCCAAAAATTTTTCTTCATATTCCCGTTTTTCATCCTCGGATAAATCGTCATAAACAATCCCTTCGTCCAAGAATTTTAAGGTGCTTTCAAACGTTTTATAATCTACTAAAAATTTATCAGTTACGGCTTGGGCCAACTCGTAGCCATAAGTAGGCACGCCGTCTTCCAACTCAAAGGCCTCATAAGTATTGCGGTCGAT
>CAMGSK010000074.1 GCA_946061795.1 uncultured Elusimicrobium sp. | reverse complement strand
GCAAATGGTTTTTGCACGCGTTTGGCATTCACTCTTTTTCCATGAGCATTGCGGGCGGCTTGATTTTATTTATCATTTCCATTAAATTGGTGTTCAGCAACGAAGACGAGACCAAATCCGACCCCAAAGAAGAAGAGCCTTTCATTGTGCCGCTGGCCATTCCGTTGGTGGCGGGCCCCGCGGCTTTGTCTATCGTGATGATTTTGTCGGCCCAACAGCCCAACAAACTCATTACCCTGGCTTCGGTGGTCACCGCGTCGGTGATTAACTCCGCCGTCTTAATGCTTTCTTTTCCCATCAGCAATCTGCTGGGCAAACGCGGTTTGGCGGCCATAGAACGTTTGACGGGTATGATTCTGGTGCTCATGTCGGTGGATATGGTGATGGGCGGCGTATCGGAATTTATGAAAGGCGGTCTGTAAACAATTTTCCGCCGGAAAATGCGGCTATTCTGCTTTACGGAGAACTTATGCCTAAACTGAACAAAGGTTTTACGTTGATAGAAATATTGGTGGTGGTCATCATTATCGCTATTTTATCCGGCGTCGCTTTCGTTAATTTTGACCGCTTTATTGAACGCACCCGCGCCAGCGAAGCGGAAAAAATCTTCGGTTTGGCCATTTACGCGCAGGAACGCCGCGCCATGCGCTACGGACAATACACCTTCAGCTGGTCCAAGCTGGATTCCATGCCGCGCGACGTCAAAAGCGGCAGCGATTACCTGACCGCCGACGGCCGGATTTATTATACCCAAGGCGGCACTTCCGACGACACGGCCCCCTTGGGCGGTTATAAAATCTTTTTCCAAAACATTGGTTCCCACTGGTTTGTGGTTTCGGAGCGGGTGGGAAACCCGCGCTACTCTTACACGCTGCTGCGTTCCTTTAAGGACGAACACGTACATTGCGTCCCGGCGGAAGGCAGCCGCACCGACGGCTTGTTCTGCGCCACCTTCCTGGGAGTGGATTCCCCGGAAGAAGTACCGGCCGATCCCCGCGCCGAACTGACGGAAGAAAACGCATAATCGGCTTCCATGACCCCTCTTCCTTCGTCCTGCAAGACAGGATTTACGTTAAAAAGCATGCTGCTGGTGACGGCCGTTCTGGCCGTTGCGGCGGGGCTGGCGTTTCCGCGCTATGAACAACGCCTGGAAAAAGAACAGGCCCTGCGCATGCAGGCCCTTTTGCGCCAAGCATGCGCCGCCGAACAAAACTATTACGCCCAATACGGCCAATATACGGACCGCTGGGACCGGCTGGCCGCTTTTTGGAATATGGACGAAACGGCTCCTTTCTCCGAACGCCGGGAAAACCGCCCGGCGGAATATTTTGTCGCATTCTCCGCATTTGCACAAGCCCGGCGGGACGGATTTATCGTCACGCTGCAGACACAGTCGGACGGACTGGCCGGCGTCGTTTCGGCCGCGCGCACGGGGAGCGGCCGGGAACAATATGATTTGGTGCGTCCGTTTCCGCGGGGAGAAACCGAATGCATCCCTTTGCAAAACCGTTCCGAATCTTTCTGCCGGAAACTTTAAAAGACAATGTTTGCCCCGCGCAACGCGGAGCAATTCATTTTACAGCATACGTTTATATTGAAAGAAAAGCACCGCATAAACTTTCAAAAAACACTTGATTTTGCAAAACATTACTGCTAAACTAGTTAGGTAGTCACCAGACTACGCTTCTATCTCAATAAAACTGTAGGAGGTTTTATGAATAAGAAGGGTTTCACCCTGATTGAATTGCTGGTGGTCGTCTTGATCATCGGTATTTTGGCCGCCATGGCCTTGCCCGCTTACTTTAAAGCGGTGGAACGCTCCCGCATCGCGGAAGCGGATACGCTCTTGGGCTCCACGGCTCAGGCGCAGCAGAGACGCTGGATGAAGAACAACAAATATTCTACGTTGTTCTCCGGTCTGGACGTTGCTCCGACCAACGCCGCCAGCGCGACGTTCTGCACCAAAGGAAGCAAAACTACAGGTACCGGCGAAAGCGCCACGACGAGCTGCAACAACGGCTTCAAAATTGAATTGGGCTCCGCTGTGACCACGCATGCCGACGGAAAAGCGACGGCTACCCGCGTAGGTAATGACCAATACAAATATGTCTTGACCCGCATTTATCAGGACACCAGAACCTCTTGCACCGGCACCACGGAAGCCGACAAAGCACTGTGCGCCGACTACTGCGGAGTGGACAGTGTGACTACTTCTTGCTGCAATGACGGATCGGATGGTATGTGCACCTACACCACCCCTTCTTGAGCAATGCTTTGAAGAGAAACCCCGCCTCAAAGGCGGGGTTTTTTATTGTCTAAAATTTTCTCCAAATTTCACTTCTCTCCAGAAAAACGCAAACAATTTTTCGCTCCGCCCGCCCCAAGGGGGCCGGAGTTCGATTCAATCCTGAAGGGCGCAAACCATTTTCTCCTCACAAGGGCATAAAAAAACCACGCTTTCGCGTGGTCTTAAATGGCGCCCTCTAGGAGAATCGCCCTTTGCCTCCGGCAAAGGCGCAAAATCAAACGCACGCCGTGCATACAACATGATTTTGCTTCTGTTTTATCCCCCGGCGGAAGCTTTCGCTTCGCCTGCCCCCAAGGGGGCCGGAGTTCGATTCTGCCCCAGAGGGCTTAATAAGTTTCTCCTCGTAAGGACATAAAAAAACCACGCTTTCGCGTGGTTTAAATGGCGCCCTCTAGGAGAATCGAACTCCTCTTTTCGGATTGAAAATCCGACGTCCTAACCGATAGACGAAGAGGGCAATAAAAGTGCGCCCGGTGAGACTTGAACTCACGGCCCCCCGCTTAAAAGGCGGATGCTCTACCACTGAGCTACGAGCGCGAAAAACGGATTAAAGAACTGAAGGGTTTGTTTGCTGCGGGTCAAACCCTCAACATAAATATTATACTAAAAATTTTTCCCTAAGAAAAGTTTTTTATTTTCCCGTCGGGATCTCGTGTTTTTATTATAGCATTTTTTCGCGTTTTGTGTACATTTTTTATGCAAACGCGTGTATCGGCTCCGGATTTTGCTAGAATATTTTATATGCGCTATATTCTTTATCTTTTTACTTTGGCGTTGGTGTTTACCGCGGGCATGATGGTGGGCAACCTTTATTTGCCCGACCGGAGCGCCAGTCTGGCTGCCGCCGTTTCCGTGCCGGACGTAAACCGTCTGAACCCGGCTTTGGATGAGGCCACGCCCGAGCAGACACAAGAAAATTTAAACGCGCTGACACAGGCGCTGACGGCCTGCCCGGTAGTGGTGGAAGAAGAAAAACAAAGGCTGCTCAATCAAATTACTTTATTTTTAACCTTGCAGGATTTTAACCTTAAAAAAGCCGCCTACGAAGCGGAAATAGCCAAAAATACGGCCGGCAACCGCCCCACCGCCCAATTTTCAAAAGCGGCGGCGGAATATTCTTCGGCAAAAACACAGACGGAACAATTGGCTGACACGCTTTTCCCTCCAGAAACTCCCGTCCAAACGCCGCCGGAGCCAGACACCGTCTCTTCTGATACCATAAAACAATAAAACCCGGATTCAATCCGGGTTTTATTATTCCAGAATCTGATGTGTTATGACGTATATTTGTCCACAATTATATCCGACGCCGTTTTGTTTTTTAACCGGCTGTGCCCGGATATAATCGCGTTTTGCAAACGGCAATTTTCCAAACATGCGCCTTCCGCCACGGACACGTACGGGCCCAATTCACAGCCGCTCAGCTCCGCCGTTTCGTCTATCCAACAGGGCGGAGTAATGCGGTTTTCTTTCAAAAATTTTTGGGGAATATGCCCCTGCCGCTCCAGCAGCAGGCGGTTGGTCTGCAGCAAAATTTCCGGAGTGCCGCAGTCCAGCCAGTCCTTCATCGGTACAGGGATAATCGGCGTCCCCTCCGCCAGCATTTGCGACAGCGCGTCCGTGAGCTGGATTTCATTTTTCACCTTTTTTCCCGACGCGATGACTTTTTCCAGCGAGCCGAACAATTGCGCCGAAGACAAAAAAGAATACGCCCCGACAAGCGCCAAATGACTTTTGGGACATTCGGGCTTTTCTTCAAACCCGGCAATCACTCCGCCGCTCAGTTCCACCACGCCGAAGCGGCGCGGGTCCTCCACTTCTTTCACCCCCACGGCGTTTTGCCCGCTCTGCACCAACGGACGCAAATCTCCGTCAATAATCGTATCGCCCAGTACAATCAGGCAAGGCCCCGGCACGTAATTTTTGGCCAAATAAACCGCATGTCCCAATCCTTTCGGCTCCGGCTGTTCCACAAACGTGACGTCCAAATGCGGATAATGAGAACGCACATATTCCGTCAACGCTTCTTTCTGATACCCCACAATAAAAACAACGCGCTTAATTGCGCACGCTTCCACCTGCTGCAAAATATGCGCGATAATGGGTTTGCCCGCCACGCTTAACATGGTTTTGGGACAATGCGCCGTATAAGGCAGAAGGCGGACGCCTTTGCCGGCGGCGGGAATAATGGCGGTATACTCGTTCATAGCAACAGTATAGCAAAAACGTCTGTACAAAAAACGCGGAACCGCCTCAAATTCGGTTCCGCGCTTGAATAAAGACCGGATTAGGCGCGCTGAGTTTCTTTCAACAGTTCGGCGTAGGAGAGCAGTTCTTTTTCATACGCTTTGGCCGCTTCCGCAGGCGTATATTCGCTGCGGTAGGTCCAGTTGTCGTCACACACCGTACCGGGTACGTTCACGCGGTCATACGTGCCGATAATGTCCTGCCAGGAAAACATCGTCACGGCCGAGCCGGAGGTCAGCACGCGGCGCATAATGGCGCGCTGGGTGTCCAAGTTAAAAGGCACGTTTCCGTCCGTTTTTTGGGCGGAAATCATTTCCCAGATATTGGCCCTTTCGTGCTGGGGCTGCGTCTCCCACCAGCCGCGCATCGTTTCCGTATCGTGCGTGGACGTGGTGGCCAGCGAAACCGCAGGATAATTGCGCGGTTCGCGGTAATAGCCGTTGTCCTCGCGTTCCCAGCGCAGCACTTTGTAGCCGGGGATTTTCATGTCCACCAGCATGCGGCGCACGTAATTGGGGATGACTCCCAAATCTTCGCCCACCGGCATGGCTCCGCGCGCGCTGTCTAACACCATGCGCAAGAAGCCGTACCCGCGGTCAATCTGTTCCTGTTCCACCAAGATGTCAAAACCGCCTTTGTTGTCACCCGGAGCAAAAATATACGTGCGGAAAAAGCCCACCAAATGGTCCAGACGGAACAAATCGTACAGTTCCACCGCGCGGCGGATTTTGCGCCGCCACAAGCCGAAATCATGCGCGCGCAAATAATCCCAGTTATAAGCGGGCAGGCCCCAGCATTGGCCGGTCTCGGAGAATTGGTCCGGCGGCGCGCCGACGGAACATTCCAGCCGGAAATTTTCGCGCTCGCTCCACACTTCGGCGCTGTCCAAATTGGTTCCGAAAGGAATGTCGCCGAAAATATGTACGCCCGCCTGGGCCGCGCAAGCTTTGGCCGCGCGCAGCTGCAAATCCGCCTGCCACTGGACATAAGAGAAGAAATCCACATACTCGCGGTATTGCGCTTCAAACGCGTCCACCGCTTCTTTTTGAAATCCGGCCAATCCCTCCGGCCAGTCCAGCCAGGTCTGCCAATGGTAAAATTCCTTCAGTGCGCGGAAAAGGCTGTAATTGCGCAGCCAATCTTTATTTGCACTGCAATAGGCTTCAAAGGCTTGTGCGGGAGGCGTAAAGCGGCATTTTTCATGCTCCAAAAAATACTGGTACGCCTGCCAAAGCACCTTCATTTTGGCTTCTTTGACCGCTTTAAACGGGGCTTTGCGCGACATTCGCCACGCCGTAATTTCCCCCTGCAAATCCTGCACGGTCTGCCGCGCCTGCGGGGAAAGCTGCGCTTCCCGCACGGCGTTTACGTCAATATACACCGGGTCAATGGCAAAAGCGCTGAGCGCGGAATAGGGGCATGTTTGGCCGGGGGCGGTTTCCTGCAGCGGGAGGATTTGCACGATTTTCGCTCCCAGTCCGCCCAAAAAACGCGTCCATTCGCACAGGGAGGAAAAATCTCCCACGCCCCAGTCGTTTTCCGTCTTCATGGCGGACAGCGGCAGCAAAACGCCGTTGGTGCGGCGGGAAAGCAGTTCCTCGTGTACCGTAGCCATAAAATTATTTGCGCACGACGGCTTCAATTTCAATGCAGCTGCCTTTGGGCAAGGCAGCTACTTGCACGGTGGTGCGGGCGGGAGGATTCTCTTTAAAGAAAGAAGCGTAGGCCGTGTTCATTTCGGCAAAAGCGGTCAAGTCCGTCATATAGACAGTGGTTTTGACAACGTGTTTGAGCTGGGCGCCGGCGGCTTTTAAGATGTTTTCCAAATTTTTGAGCACCAGTTCCGTCTGCACTTTCACGTCCCCGCCGAAAATTTCCCCCGTCACCGGGTCCACGGGCAGCACGCCGGAAGTGAAAATAAAACCGCCGTCCTCCACCGCTTGGGAATAAGGGCCGATGGCTTTGGGAGCCTGGGGCGAATTAATGATTTTTTTCATAAAATTGTCTCCTGTTTTCTGTCGGTAAAAATCCGTTATTATTATGGTATAAAACCCCGTCCGGCCTGTCAAACAAAAAGCGGCCTTACGGCCGCTGAAAAATATCTGTTAAGGTTTCTATAATTGCGTATCCATGTATTTCCAACCGCTTCCCTCCAGTCCTTTGCAGATTTTACGCCCGATCTCCGTTTCCTGAGTCACACATCCGCGGTACCAAATGCCGTGTTTATTTCCCCAACCATCTATGTCCGTTGTGGAAAGCAAGGTATAAAGTCCTCCATTGCGGATGACCTCCATATAGCATTCGTTGGCGCCGCACCCCAAACCGTAATACTCAAAATTCTTCGTATTATACGTGCGCCCATCTTCCGTCCATTCTCCGCCGGACAAATCTACATTGGTAAAATCTTTGTATTTGGCCGTTTGGTTTCCGTTTTCCAGCAAATAAAGTTCCATCTGCTTTTCTATCACGGCAATGTTTTGCAACGCCTCCGCAGCGCGCGCTTTTTCCACCGCCGCCGTATATTGCGGCAAAGCAATAGAAGACAATATGCCAATAATTAAAACGACCACTAACAGCTCTATCAGCGTAAATCCGGCGTTTTTTTCGCCGGAGAAGGGTTTTTGATAAATTTTGTTCATAAACAAAATTTATCAAAAAA
>CAMGSK010000073.1 GCA_946061795.1 uncultured Elusimicrobium sp. | reverse complement strand
ATGGTCGTGGGAACACACGCCTTGATTCAAGACTCCTGTTGCCGCGAGCGCTGACGTATTGAAGAATGTGGACCTCAAAGGAGAGGTTCAGGTAATCGGATCTGATGTCAGAGCCAATGAAAGTGATGCCTATAATTCCGGCACCAACCTGCGCGTTATGGCGGGGGCTTCGTTTAACTTGGTGGAAGACGTCAGAGCCAACTTGATGTTCCAATATGCCAATGCTTGGGGCAACGCTCCGTTGGCCGATCAAGGTTTCGGCACCAACGGCCGCACCGCGCAGAATTATTTGGATGATGTGAAACTGGCGGAAGCCAACGTCGTTTTGTCTAATCTGTTTGACTGCTTTGAACTGACCATCGGCCGCCAATTTTACGGCGATGAAAACAGCGCGGTCATGTATTTCGGCCCCAACCACTACAACGCCGAACGCTACGGCTTGGCCAACTCTTTGGACGCGGTGAAATTCACCTACTCCGACGACGCCAAAGCTTTCACCGTTTTGGCCGGCCGCGTGGTCACCAACACCAACCCGGCGGACGTGACCCCCGCCCCGGCTGTGTTAACGGATGACGCCGCCATTTACGGAGCGGATTTCAAACTGAACCTGACCGAAGCCTTGAAATGGCAAGTCTATGGTTATGATTTGAGAAACGTCGCTTATGCTACGATAGATGCGGACGGCAACGTGGTTAACGCCGCCGATGAAAACGCCGGCTTCTACGGCACCAAACTGGCCTTCGCTCCCGAAGCCTTTACCGTCAGCGCGGAATACGCCCGCAATTTTGCCGGCGACCGCCTGGTCAAAGAACACAAAGACACCGGCTATATGGTCAAAGCCGACGCGGCCCTGAACCTGGAAGCCTTTACTCCCCGCTTCGCCTTCGTGTACTCCGCCAATGAATTCAACGCCTTCGGCAACTATATGCCCGGCTTGTTGGTGGGCAACCGCGTGGACGTGTTCAAAGCGTATGAAGGCAACGGCCTGCGCTTGTTCAACGTCGGTGTGGACTACAACTACGGCAAATGGACGTTTGCGTTGGACGGCTACTCCTTCCAAGACCGCTACGCCAGCCACGCCGCTACGTTGGAAGCCGACCTGACCGCCAAATACGCCCACAACGAATATGTGGAACTGTTTGCCGGCGTCGGTTATGCCAAATACGGCACGGAAGAAAAAGTCGAAATCGGCCAAGACAACACCAAAGGCCAGATCGGCATGCTCTTGAAATTCTAATCGTTTTTCAAAGCGAAAACCCCGCCTTCGGGCGGGGTTTTTTGCGTCTGGTGCGCGTTGCGGACGGGGATTTTGTCGGTTTTAGCCCGCTGTGCCGCCTGCAAGTTTTCTTCTTCGTTTGCCAACCAGTGCGCGGGCCTGTTTCTTTCCCTTTTCAAAACAGGTACAATAAAAGTATTCCTATATATTAAGGGGGCTTTTATGCGGGTGAGTAAATATCTATGGACAGTGTTTTTTGCGGCGGCGTTTGCGCCGGCGTGGGGAGCGGAACTAAAAGTGACGTCCGTCACTCCGAAAGGGGAGAATGCGCGCACCGGTAAGGCCGCCGTCAGCGTGACGTTCAACCAGCCGGTGGCCGCTTTGTCTGAAAAGAGCGCGTTTGCTTCTGCAGACTGTCCTATTTCCATTTCCCCGGCCGTTCCCGGCACGTGCCGTTTTTCCGGCACGCAAACGCTGCAGTTTGAGCCTTCGGAGGCTTGGCAAACGGCTACGCAGTACCAAGTGGTTTTGTCCGGAGCTTTTAAATCCCGCATATCGGGCAAAACGCTGGGGGAGGATTATAGCTGGAGTTTTGCCACTGCCCGTCCTTCCGTTCAAAACGTTTCTCCCTCGGAAAACGAACAATGGATTGATTTGCGCCCGCTCATTTTCGTCACTGTCTCCCAGCCCGTGTCTTTGCCGTCGGTTCAGCAGGCGGCGTCTGTGACCTATCAGGCTCCCAAAGCCCGTTCTTGGTGGGAAGAAATCAAGGCCCGTTTCTCCCAAACCGCTTCCGCTCCTGAAATGCAGACGGTATCGGCCCCTCTGTCTGTCCGTGCGCTGACGGATAAAGAGCATGAAGAAAATTTTTCGTGGATGGACCGGGAACGCGTTTTTGTGCTTCAGCCCAAAGAGCCGCTTCCGTCTGATTCCAAAATTACCCTGCGTATTTCCCAAGCTTTGCGCGGCAAAGAAGGGAATTTGGGCCCTTCGGAAGATTTTGAATCCGTTTTTTATACGTATCCCAAGCTGCGCGTCAGCGGCGGAACATTGGAAGGCTGTCTGCCTTTTGACGGACATTTGGATTTTTCTTCTCCCGTCCGTTTGTCGGAATTATTACAGCATATGCGCATTTCTCCGGCTTCGGCTCTGCGGGAAGTGACCCCTCAGGAAGCCGAAACCTTGGGCTACCAACGCTATGAAAACGATCCCGAAGACAATCCGGACGGACGTCCTGTTTTTCGCCGCGGATATTTCGCCATGCCGTTTTCTTTCTTAACCATCCGCCCCAAAGAACCGGTCACGCTTGTGATTGATAAAGACTTAAAGGATATTTACGGCCAGCGGCTGGGCGAAGAAAAAACCGTCCAAATCACCAATACCGGCTATTGCCCCGCCGTGTCGTTTAAAGGCGGAAAAGGCGTTATGGAAAGTTATTTGCCGCTGCGGCACCCGGTGGACGTGCTCAACGAACCGGAAGTGGAAGTTTCCGCCGCCCGCTTTAACAAGGCCACGTTTATTCCGTTTGACCAAAAAGATTCCCGCTATTGCGAAGAGACCGAACTGCCCGCCGCCGCGCGCCAGTACAAAGGAAGTTATTCGTTCCAAGCGCCGACGGATAAAACCTTGAAAACTTATTTGGATTTGAAAAAATTCAATCCCACCGCCCATAACAGCGTCATTTATTCGCAGGTGCGCGTGCCCAGCAAGCACCGCCCAAGCGGCTATTGCTGGATAGGAGCCACGGACAATATTACCGATTTGGGAGTGACCATGAAAACCTCCCGGGAAAATATTTTGGTGTGGGTGACCTCTTTGCAGGACGGTACGGCGCAGGGCAACGTCAATGTGGAACTGCGTGACGAAACCAACCGTACGCTTTGGAGCGGCAGCACGGACGAAAACGGCTTGGCGTTCGCGCCCGGCACCCGGGAACTGGCCCCGAAAGCGCGCAACCGCTGGAGCCGCCCCGCTGTGTATGCTTTTGTGACCAGCCCCGGCGGAGACGCGGTGCTTTCCAGCGCATGGAACGACGGGCTGGAGCCGTGGCGTTTTAACATCCGCTACGATTATTCGCCGGAAGAAACGCCCTCCAAAACCGCATTGTTCACGGACCGCGGAATCTACCGCCCCGGAGAAACCGTCTATGTCAAAGGCTTAACCCGCCGCCGCCAAAACGGCCAATGGGCGCTGCCCTCTTCGGCCAAAGGCGTGCTGAAAGTATATAATTCCCGCGGGGACGAAACGCTCAAACAAACGCTTTCCTACGGCGCGCAGAGTGGGGCTTTTGACGGCAAGTTTACCCTGCCTTCCGATGCGGCCACCGGCTCTTGGCAGCTGTATTTTAAGCCGGAAAACGCGGACGCGGAGGCGTATTATTCCTTCCAGGTGGAAGCGGTCAAACAAGCGGAATTTCAAGTCAATTTGCGCGCGTTGGAGCCGGCGTATGTTTCCGCCCAGACGGCGCAGTTTACCGCTTCGGCGGGGTATTTGTTCGGCGCGCCCGTGGCCGGAGGAAAGGCCAAGTGGACCGTGCGCCGCTCTAACGGATATTTTAACCCCAAAGGGTGGGACGACTACACCTTTACGCCGTATTTCTTAAACCGCGATTCGCAGGAAAAAGAAGGGCTCCTGACGGAAGCGTCCGGCGTGTTGGACGCCCAGGGGAAGATTGATTTTTCCGTCCGCCTGCCCGCCGTGTCGCGCATGCAGGACGTGTATGCAGAGCTGGGAGTGCAGGCTCCTTCCGGGCAGCAGCTGTTTGCCCGTACGTCTTTTACGCTGAACCCCGCTTCTTTCTATTTAGGCGCAAAAATGGAAGACGGCTGGCGCGTGGAACTGGGCGAAGCGGCCTGGGTGCATGTGGCGGCCGTCAGTCCCTCCGGCCAAGCCGTCGGCCCGGTGAAGGTGCGCGCCAAAATCCAAAAAGAAGAATATTACAGCATCCGCAAAAACGGCCTGGCCGGGCGTTTGGAATGGGTCAGCGAGCGGCGGCTGAAAGATTTTCCGTCTCAGGAATTTACCGTCACGGAAAACGGATATGATTTTAACTTCACGCCTTCCGAAGCGGGGTCTTATCAAATCACGCTGACGGCCAAAGACGCTCAGGGCCGCCAAGTGAAGGGCGGATTTGAATTTACCGCGTTTGGCAAAGGGGAGGCTTACTGGAAACAAAACGACGATGACATCTTGCAGCTGAAAGCGGACCAAGACGTTTATCTCCCCGGGCAGACCGCCCGTATTCTGGTGCAAAGCCCGTACGAAAACGCGCTGGCTTTGGTCAGCGTGGAGCGCGAAGGCGTGCTGGACGCGTGGACCGCGCCGGTATCCGCGGGGGCCGATTATATAGAAGTGCCCGTCAAGGCGTCTTATTTGCCCAATGTGTTTGTGGGCGTCACGCTGGTGCGCGGCCGCGCGGAAAAACCCGCTTATGACAAAGAAGGTTTGGATTTGGCCAAGCCGCAGGGAAAAACGGGCTATGTGAATTTGTCCGTGTCCCAGCAGGAACGCGAAATCAAAACGTCGGTTTCCCCGGCCAAAGAAAATTACCGTCCCGGGCAGGAAGTGGTCGTGAAACTGGATACGTCCGTGCGCGGAAAAGGCGCCCCGGCGGACGTGACGGTCATGGCCGTTGACGAGGGCGTACTGGCGCTGACCGGATACAAATTGCCGGATTTGATGGACGTGTTTTATTCTCCCGCCTCTTTGTCCGTCGGGACAGCCGACAACCGGACGTTCTTGGTGGGACAGCGCAATTTCGGAGAGAAAGGGGAAAACCGCGGCGGAGGCGGCGGCGCGTCGGCCAAATTGGGCGGGACGGATTTGCGAAGTCATTTTGAATTTACGCCTTATTTTAATGCGTTGGTGCGCACGGACGACAAAGGACGCGGAGAAGTGAAATTCACGCTGCCGGACAATTTAACCACCTTCCGTATTATGGCCGTGGCGGCCACGGTGCGGGAATTCGGTTCCGCGCAGGCGGACGTGAAAGTGTCCAAACCGCTGATGGTGGCGGCCAAAATGCCGCGCTTTGCACGCCGGGGGGACAAGTTCCTCTGCGGGGCAATCGTCTATAATTATGAAGACGAAAAGGGCGATATTACCGTTTCCGCCCGCGCCGGGGGCGCATTAAGTTTGAGCGGCGGAGAGCAAAAAATCCGCGTTGCCAAAGGGGAGGCCAAAGAAGTGAGCTGGCCCTGTGAAGCGCTGCAGACCGGCGAGGCGGAGGCCGCCTTCGCCGCCCGCGGCGAAAAAGAAAGCGACGGCACGCTGGTCAAACTGACGGTATCCGACGTGGAAAAGAAGCAGACGCTGGCTTTGTATTCCGCCACGGACAAAACCCAGGAGCAGGTGTTGGAGCGGCCGGAATCGGTCAATGAAGAAGCCGGCAACGAGGTCGCGCTGTCTTTGGCTTCCACCGCTTTGATTAACCTGCGCGGCGGCATGTTGTATTTGTTGACGTATCCGTATGATTGTTTGGAGCAGAAAATGTCCAAAATTTTGCCCGTGGTGGAAGGGGCGAAATTGGTGGAAGATTTCGGCTTGGGCGACGTAAGCCAATACAAACAAACGGTTCAAACGATTTTAAACGAAATCCCCAATTACCAAAATCCTTCCGGCGGATTGGGCTATTGGCCGTCCTCTCTCCCCGACCCGTATGTGACGGCCTATGCGCTGGAAACGGCTTACCGCGCACAAAAAGCGGGTTATGCCGTTCCGCAGGCCGCGCTGCAAAAAGCCGTTTCTTATCTGAAGGGCGTATTCGGCCAGAAACAGCAGCGCGCTTATCCGTATTCGGAGGCGGAGAACAAAACCGCCCGCGCTTACGCGACGTATGTGCTGGCTTTGTACGGGGAGAAGATGAACGGCCAGTTCAATAATTTGTACGCGGCGCGCAACGCACTTTCCGTTCCCGCGCAAGCGTATTTATTGTTAGCCGCGCAAGCCTTGAACCAAGACCTTTCCGTCAAAAATACGCTGGCGCAGGAATTGCTCAATAAGGCTGTTTACGGCGCGCAAACCCTGCATTTTTCCGCCGGACAAACGCAGCCCTGGCTGCATATGGGCGACGTGAAAGTGACCGCGCTGAGCCTGGAAGCGCTGTTGAAATCGGGCGATTATTTGCAGCAGCCGTACCATGCCGTCAAATGGCTGACCGACCAATTGAACGCCAAAGGGCACTGGACCAACACCAGTTCCAACGCGGCCGTATTTTCGGCGATGAACGCGTATTACGCCCTCAAGGAAGCCGCCGAGCCCAAATTCAAAGCTTCGGTCTCTGTAAACGGGAAAAACGTTTATTCTGCGCAGTTTGAGGGCCGCAGCGTTCAAACCCGCCGCGTTTCCTGGCCGTTTGCCGAAGTATATAAAACCGGCGATTCCGCCCGGATGGGCTTGAGCAAATCGGGCCGGGGTACGCTTTACTATACCCTGTCCCAAACCTACGCTCCCCAATCGTACGCCGACGGCGTAAACGCGGGCTTCTCCGTTTCCCGCCGCGTCACGGATTTGCAGGGCCGTCCCGCGGAGCGGTTCAAAGCCGGAGAACGCTATAAAGTGACGCTGAAGGCGGAAGGGTCCGGTTCCCACTCCTTTGTGGCGTTGGAAGATTTTGTGCCCGCCGGATTTGAAATCGTCAATACGTCGCTGGCTACGGAAAGCGCGCAGCAGGCTTCCACTTTGGACAATGCGGCGTGGGGCGGCTTTGAACGGGACGAAAAATACGATGACCGCATCGCCGTTTTTGCCGATTATCTGACCGCCGGCGCGCATGAATATTCCTATTTAGTGCAGGCGTCAGTGCCCGGAGAGTTTTCCTGGCCGAGTTTGTGGGCGCAGGAAATGTACGACCCCGCGGTGTTTGGCCGCAGCGCCACCGGGAAGGCGGTTATCGAGCGTTAATGAACTGCTGGAGGCTGGCGGTATTGGCGTGTTTTCTGCTTCCCCGTCCTTTGGGCGGGGAAGCCTTTTGCGCGCCGCTCCCTTCGCCCGCGGCCGAGGCCGAATCGGCGCGTTTATATGACCGCTCCGGCCGTCCCCTGCGTTCTTTTTTGTCCGACCTGGTTACGTCTTTTGAACTCGTGGAGGTTTCCGCCGTTTCGCCGTTGCT
>CAMGSK010000072.1 GCA_946061795.1 uncultured Elusimicrobium sp. | reverse complement strand
AAAACGGGATAATTTTTTAGCAAGACGTAAACGTCTATGCTGTCCGTAAGCAGGGGGAGCGGTTTGGACGGGGAATATTTTTCCCACCGGACGAGGAATCGCCGCGCCGTTTTGAGAAGGTCCTTCTCCCGCCCGTACAAATATTCAAACAGCCCCGCCGTCTCTCCGAACAAAATATTCGTTTGTTTGGATTTGCACAGCTGCAGGGTCAAAAGACCGATGTCCGGGTCCAGCCATTGCGCTTCCAGGGAAGGAAGATAAAGAAGCTGAGGCCGCTGTGCGGTGCAAGGCGTTCCGGTTTTTTTCAGCAGAGAACGCAAAGAACCCGCCGTAAGGGGAAGCATATCATCGGCTTGTTTTATCCAGCGCAAAGCCGGCAGAGCGGTCAGTCCGCCCAGCCGCAGCAGCCGAACGCCGCCCCATTTGCGCAAAAAGAGAAGGAACTTCATCGTGCGGGCAAAGCAAACGGGTTTTTCCGTGCGCAGTTTCAGCAGCCTATGCAATAAACGCGGCAGCGGCCGGATTTGGGCGGCGCGGCGCAGGATAAGCATATGTTCGGCTGTGGGAATTTGTCCCGCGCAGGCCGCCGTGCACCGGCCGCACAACAAACAATCCAACGCGGTTTGCCTGATGAGGGAGAGATTGTTTCCCGGTTTAATTTTCCCTTCGGCCAGCAAGCGCAAGAGCTGGTTTCTCCCCCGCGGGGAGAAAAGTTCTTCCCGCCGGACCAAATAAGAGGGACAGCTTTGTACGCAGGCGTTGCAGCGGGTGCAATAGGCCAAACTTTCCGAAAGCGCGCGCGGTCCTTTCGGCCCGGCGACAAAACGGGACAACGGAAGCGCGAAGTTTTTTTTCATTCGTTCTCCTCAAAAACGGGTGAGAGAAAAAGTCCGTCCGGGTCCAGCTCTTTTTTAACGGCGCGGAACAACGGATCCGGTTGAAACCGGGCAAAAGGTTTCAGTTCGCTTTGCGGCGTTTGCGGCAGGGCGTAAATTTTAAACGTCAGTTTGGTAATGAGTCCCAGCGCACCCACGGAGCCGGTAAACAAACGGCATAAATTGTATCCGGCGGCGTTCTTCATCAGTTTGCCGCCGTATTCCACAATATCCCCGTCGGGCAATATGGCCTGAAGTCCCGTGATTTGGGACGTGAAATCATCCCAGACTTTGCCCGCGACGAGCCCCCCCAGCGTGCCCGGATAATTTGACGGCAGTTTGGCGTATAAGTTCCGTGTTTTTAAAGCGGCAATCAGTTCTGAAACCGTCACGCCCGCTTGTGCGGAAGCGGTGTAATTGGCGGTGTCTATATCCAGTATTTTGTTGAGTGGAAGAGCGGACAACTCCTCCTGCGGGCGGGCTTTAGGCAGACGCGTATTCGCTCCGCAGACGGCGGTGCGGCGTTTTTGGAGAAAGCGGTTTTTTATTTCCCGCGCCAGCGAAAGCACGGCGGCGTCTTGCTCCGTACAGCAGGAAGCCCGGTCTTCAAATCCCACGGGAATGATTTTGCCCGGATTGGCCAGATTGTGCGGGTCAAACGCTTTTTTTATTTTTTGAAACAGACGCAGGGTTTCGCGCGAATACTGGACGGCCATGACGGCGCGTTTTTCTACGCCTACGCCGTGTTCCCCAGACAGAGTGCCCTCGCATTGTATGCAGGATTTTAAAATTTCATTTAACGCTTTGTGGACCAACAAGGTTTGTTCTTTGCTCCGTCCGTCAAAAACAATTTGCGGATGAAAATTTCCGTCCCCGGCGTGAAAGAGCAGGCTGGCCGTCACCCCGTATCGGTCAATGATTTGACGCACCTGTTTTAATGCGCGCGGCAGCTGGCTGCGGGGAACGGTGCCGTCTCCCACCGCCACGTTGGGAGCCAGTGCGGCCATGGCGGAATAGGCCGCACGGCGGCCCTTCCATAATTCTTCCCGCTGCGCCTGCGTACGCGCGGCGGTAAACGTTTGACAGTTGTTTTGACGGCATAATTCTTCCAGCGTTTGCGCATCGCGCCGGATTTGCCCCGCGGCTCCGTCCAGTTCAATAATCAACAGCGCGGGCGCGTCCGCCGGATATCCGGCATGCGTAAAATCTTCCACGGCGCGGGTGGTGGTTTGGTCCATGGCTTCCACACAGCGGGGAATCAGCCCCCGGGCCACCAGATCGCTGACGGTTTGGACGGCCAGTTCCAAAGAAGGAAAAGTGGTTAAAAAAGTTTTAATGAGCGGCGGCGCGGGGAGAATTTTAACGCACATTCTTTTGAAGAGTCCCAGCGTTCCTTCGCTTCCTGCCGTCAGCCCCAGCCAGTCCGGCCCGGGCGCGTTATGGGAAAGGCGAAATTCTTTTCCCCCGGCGGTAATAAAATCGGCCCACAGCGTGTTGTCGGAAGTGTTGCCGTATTTCATGCAGCGCGCGCCGCTGGCGTTTTGGGCCAAGTTCCCTGCCAAGGTGCTCACTTTTTCGCTGGCGGGGTCGGGCGCGTAAAAAAATCCGAGAGGAGCCAATGCTTTTTGCAAATCTCCGGTCACGCTGCAGGGGGAGGTTTCGGCCCGGCCGTGCGCCATGTCAATGCGGAAGATTTCGCAGAGCGGGTTTAAGTTGAGCACCGCTCCCCCGTGCGGGGCCGAACAGCTTCCGGCATGATTGGTGGCCGCCGCGCGCGGGATGAAAGGGATTTTTTCTTCGGATAAAATTTGAACCAAAGGACGGAGCAGGGCCGCGTCCCTTACCGTCAGCACCATGTCCGGCCGGTGCCGGCTGGGAGAACAGTCATATCCGTTTAACGCCAGAGAAAGCTCATCACGGAGCACGTTCTCCGGCCCCAACAGACGGACAAGACGTTTTATTGCGCGCGCGGGTATATTCATAGGGTATTTTTGCTATACTGTCATTATAGTATTTATGACCCAGACCAGACCACACCGGCAGGTAGTCGTTATCGGGGACGTACACGGGCAATATGACGCCTTTGTGCTTTTGCTGCGCCACGCGGGCCTGATAGACGGAGATTTGAACTGGTGCGGCGGACGCAACCGGTTGGTGCAGATGGGAGATATCTTTGACCGGGGGCCGAAACCGCGGCAAGTGGACGAACTGCTGGACCGTATTCAAAAACAGGCCAACGCCAGCCAAGGGGAAGTGATCCGTTTGGTGGGAAATCATGAGCTGGAACTGCTGATGAGCAACTTTTTGATTTCGGGTTTCGGCAAAGAAGAAGCCAAACTGGTGCGCGACAAATTAAAACGACAGGTGTTGGATTTTGAAGTGCGCGCTGCTTATGCGTACAAAGGATTTCTTTTTACGCACGCCGGCGTCACGCGCAAGCTGATGAAGATTTTTAAAATGCAGCTGGACGAGCTGAACGAAAACAATGTGGCCATTTTGACCAATATGATTTTTCGCGAAGCGATAAAACACGATTTTTTCCGCCACCCCATTTTTAATATCAGCCTGCACCGCAGCGGAACGGACCGGTTCGGCGGTATATTTTGGGAAGATTTGGATGATTTGTTTGCGTCTTTTCCCCGCAGCGATTTGCGCCAGGTGGTGGGTCATACGCAGGTGGATGAAATCGTACTGGATAACGGACGCAATATTATCGCGGTGGATGTGGGGCTGCACCGCAAACTGCAGTATTTGCGCATTGTAAACGGGGTGCCGGAAGTGGTGAATGTGGTCTGAGGCGCATGAAAAAAGGAGCAAACGTCTTGCTCCTTTGGAAAATTTCAACGAACCGGGAGGGAATTATTTTCCTTCCCGTTCTTTTTTCTTCATTTCGCGCCACACTTCCAGCGCTTCTTCGGCCGTGACGGCTTTGGCGTGGTCTCCGAAGACGTGCGGATGCCGGCGGTGCAGTTTTTCGTCCAAATAGTCCACCACGTCGTCTATGGAAAATTTGCCTTCTTCGGCGGCTATTTGCGCGTGCATGAGCACCTGCAGCAACACGTCGCCCAATTCTTCTTTCATGTTTTCATCGTCGCGGTTATGGATGGCGTCAATGAGTTCCTGGCTTTCGTTCTGCAGGCATTTGATCAAAGTTTCGTGCGTTTGTTTCTTGTCCCACGGGCATCCGTCCGGTCCGCGCAGCACGGCAATGGTTTGTTTTAAATCTTCAAAATTTTTCTTCATTGTGAGCCTCCGGTAAAAATGCTATACCATTATTATATGAAAATAAATTTCCAACGCTTTTTGGCCGCCTGTGCGGCCGTATGTGTTTTTTCCTGTGCGTGGGCTCAGGTGTCCGTCGTGAAACAGGAGGGAGACCGGATTTATCTGGATACGTCTGAACTCAATCGCAACGTTTCCGTCGGGGAATCTTTTAAAGTGATTCTTTCTTCCGAGAAGTTGGTCAACCCCAAAACGGGCCGGGATTTGGGGCGGATAAACCGGTATTCCCGGGAAGGAAAAATAGTGGAGACACAGCCGCTTTACGCCGTGGGAGAAATGCCCGGCGCGCCGAAATTTTCCGTCGGGCAGGAAGCGGTCATTACGTTTGCTCCTTCCGCCGCGCCCGTTTCCGCTCCCGCCGTACAGACGGCGGAAGCTTTTCCGGCCGGGGAGAAATCTTCCCGCAAAATGAACACGTATCCCGTCGTGGAGCGGGAAATCGTCGGTGCGGTAAAGGCGGATTTTAATGCGTTGCCGGGAGAAGAAATTGCGGCGGCGGACACCAAAGGAAATCTGGTGGTGTATGCGCAAGACGGCGCGGAACTGCGGGAAACGGCCGTTTATAAACTGCCGTCCGGGAGGAAAGCCGTATCGGTTTCGGCCGCGGACGTGACGGGCGCGGGCCGCGCCCAGGCGTTTGTCAGCGTCTATGATGAAAGGAAGCAACAAGTTTCCACCTTGGTATTTGACGTATCGGACCGGGAGCCCGTTTTGTTGGGTACGCTGCCGTATTTGGTGAAGGAATTGGGCTGCGGCTCGGACAAAAAGTTATACGCGCAGAAAGCGTTTGCAAACGGAAACAAAGCTTCCGACGCGCGGGAACTGGTGTATAAGGACGGACGTTTTTCCGCCGGGAAAAAGATTTTCTCCGCTTACGGAAACCGCCTTTCCGGCGTGCAATATTATCCGGTGCAAAAGGCCGGAGAAAATAATTTTGTTTATACCGCATCCAACGGAAGACTGCGCGTACGTCTGGACGACGGAAAGTACGCCCAATCGCCGGCGCGTTTCGCTTCGGCCCCAAATCGTGTAAAATATAAACAAGACATCCTTTCTTTTTATCCCTCCGTGCAAGTTTACGGCCCCGCGGGCCGCGCCACGCTGGCGGGGGTGGAAAATACGGCCAAACTGGGTGCGCTGTCTGAGCAATTCGGCCAGTACGACGGAGGAAAAATTCATTTCCTGACGTATGAAAACGGCGCGCTGAACATTCGGGAAACCGTGCAATTAAACGGTTTTGTTTATGACACCAGCTGCACGTCAGGCGGCATTTTGGCGCCGCAGATATTGCCGGGAGGCCGGACTACATTAGTGGAAATTTACAGATAATATCAGGAGAAAGATTGTGCAAAACAGCAACGATACCATTCAACTGTTGGACAAAGGTTTTATACGGCTGGTTGACTTTATGGGAGGAGACGAGCGTGCGGTCAGTTCCGCCCGCGTGTCTTTCGGCGGCAGCTCCAAAGGAGAAGAGCGGGACCGGGGTTTGATTAAATACCTGTTGGAGCACCGGCACCATACGCCGTTTGAACATTGTTCTTTTCAGTTCCACGTTTGCTGCCCGATTTATGTGGCGCGCCAGTGGATGCGCCACCGCTGGGGTTCGTTTAACGAAATCAGCGCCCGCTATACGCAGGTCAAAGACGAATTTTATATCCCGCAGGAATTCCGCGGACAGGATGTGAAAAACCGTCAAGGTTCCGTGGCGGCTGATTTGGACAACGCAGCTCTGCGCAAATTGTATGAAGAAAGCGTAGAGGCTTCTTACGCCGCCTACAACAAACTTTTGCAAGCCGGCGTGGCGCGTGAAATGGCGCGCGGCGTACTGCCCGTGTGTCAATATACGCAGTTTTACTGGACGGTGAATGCCCGGAGCCTGCTGAACTTTTTGCAATTGCGCATGGACGGGCACGCCCAGTACGAAATCCGCGTCTATGCAGACGCCATCGCCCAGATTTTTAAAGAAAAAATGCCGTGGACGTGGGAAGCTTTTGAAGCGTTGGACAAGAGCCTGCCCCTTGGCGCGGCATGATAAAAGGGAGGGAAAACATGAAGGTTTTAGGCATGATTATGGCCGGAGGCAAAGGAGAGCGTCTTTACCCGTTGACCAAAGAACGTTCCAAACCTTCGGTGCCGTTCGGAGGGAAGTACCGCATCGTGGATTTTGTATTATCCAACTTTGTCAATTCCGGCATTTTTTCTTCGTACGTGCTGGTGCAGTATTTGTCCCAAAGTTTGATTGAATATTTGCGCACCGCGTGGCGTACGGAGGGTTTGATTCCGGATCATTTCCTTACCTGCGTGCCGCCGCAAATGCGCTTAGGGGAAATTTGGTACCGCGGGACGGCTGATTCCGTCCGCCAAAACATCAACTTGGTGCGTGATTTTGCTCCGGACTTGGTGGCTATTTTCGGTGCGGACCACATTTACCGCATGGACGTGCGGCAAATGATTGATTTTCACTTGAAAAACAAGGCCGACGTCACTGTGGCGGCCAACACCGTCAGCATAAAAGATGCGCCCGCTTTCGGCATTTTGGGTACGGACGACAATCACCGCATTATCCAGTTTGACGAAAAACCCCAAAATCCCCGCCACATTCCCGGCAACCCCAAGGCGGCTTTTGCCTCTATGGGCAATTATATTTTTAATACGGACGTACTGCTGCAGGTGCTCCAAAAACGTTTCTGCGAAGTGCCCGCGTTGGACTTTGGCAAACACATTTTGCCTAAAATTCTTTCCGACCACCGCACCTTCGCTTATGACTTCCAGAGCCAGTCTTTGCCCGGCGCCAAGCCCTATGAAGAACAGGGCTATTGGCGCGACGTGGGGACGATAGAATCTTTTTGGCAGACGAATATGGATTTGCTGGGGCCCAAACCCAAGCTGGATTTGGACAACCCCCAGTGGCCCATTAACACCACGGCTTACCGCGTGCCTCCCACCAAATATATGGGCGGCGAAGTGGTCAACTCCATGATCAGCAACGGCTGCGTGATTTATCCCAAAGCCAAAATCAAAAATTGCGTGCTTTCCAGCAAAGTCATCGTGCATGACGGCGTGGAAATGGAGGGCTGCGTCATTATGGATTCGTGCGAGATTAAACCGGGCTGCAAACTCAAAAAAGTCATTATTGACCGCTTCAACACCATCCCGGCCAACCAGACCATCGG
>CAMGSK010000071.1 GCA_946061795.1 uncultured Elusimicrobium sp. | reverse complement strand
GATTTCCCCGCCGCAATCCGTATGCGGATGAGAATTTTCCTCGCTGGCTTTGCCGTGGGTTGCCCAGCGCGTGTGGCCGATACCGCAGCAACCGCGGGGATTGGCTAGCAGAGCCGCCTTTTCCAGTTCGGCCACCTTGCCTACGGCGCGCACGCGGCAGACGCCGTCTTCCTGCGCGACGGCAATCCCGGCGGAATCATATCCGCGATATTCCAATTTTTTAAGTCCTTCAATCAAAAACGGCGTGCTGTTTTTGGAACCGACGTATCCGATAATTCCGCACATAAATGCTCCTTTACAGCAATTCTTTCATCGCGCACACGGCATTGGGCAAACCGGCCAGCACCGCACGGGAAATAATGGAAAACCCGATATTCATGCAGCTGACTCCGCACAAATCCGCCACCGGGAGCACGTTTTCATAATCCAGTCCGTGCCCGGCGTGCACTTCCATACCCAGTTCTTTGGCCAACAAAGACGCCAAAGCCAGTTCGCGCAGCAGTTTGGTCCGGTCCTTTTTGTTTTTGGCTTCGCTGTAATCGCGCGTGCAAAGCTCCACGATGTCGGCCCCGCATTTGGCGGCGGCGCGGACGGCATCGGCCGTCGGGTCCACAAACAGACTGACCAATATGCCTTTTTTCTGCAACGCTTCGGTCATTTGGCGAATGCGGTCAAAATTCTTAGGCGTAAATTTCAATCCGCCCGTAGTAGTCACTTCTCCGGGCAGTTCCGGCACGATGCAAACGGAAAAAGGCTTATGTTTCAAAGCCATTTTTTGCATTTCTTCAGAAGAATTGCATTCCAAATGGATATATTTGCGGTAAGCTTTGCACAGCCGGGCCAAATCTTTTTCGCTCATATGCCGTTCGTCGGAACGCACATGGATAACGATATAATCGGCCCCGACGCACAAGCACAGTTCCGCCGCGGCCAGCGGGTCCGGGTATGCCGCACGGCGCGCCTGACGCAGCGTGGCGACGTGATCAATGTTAACGCCCAGTTTCAAAGTCATTTCAATCCCTCCGTTTTGGAGCGGTAAAGGGTTTCCGCCTCATCGGCGGTGCGCCGGACGGTTTCTTCCGTTTCACCCTCCACCAAAATACGCAGTTTGGGTTCCGTTCCGCTGTAGCGCACAAACACGCGGCCTTTGCCTCCCAGCTTGTTTTCCAACAGCCGTATCCCGTCTAAAAATCCGGGCAGTGATTCCAAATCCGGTTTGGTTTCGCTGTGTATGGCGCGCAGCTGGCACGGATATTTGTTCCATTTGGCAGCAAACGCGCTGAGCGGCAGGCCGGATTTTTTGGCAAATTGCAAAAATTGCAACGCCGACAAAATGCCGTCCCCCGTGGCGGAATACGCCGGGAAGATGATATGCCCGGAGGTTTCCCCCCCGACGGCCAGCCCTTGCTCGCGCAAAGTTTGGGAAACGTATTTGTCTCCCACGGGGGTCAGCTCCACATCTACCCCCCGGTCTTTCAAATAATTAATACAGCCCAAATTGGCCATGACGGTTAACACGGCTTTATTGGCGGGCAGTGCGCCGCGCTCTTTTAAGGCCAAGGCGGACGCGGCGATAATATATTCCCCGTCCAGCTGGCGGCCGTTTTCGTCCGAAGCGATGACGCGGTCGGCGTCTCCGTCAAAACTAAAGCCGGCATAGGCGCGTTCTTTGCGCGTCAGCTCCTGCATTTTTTCCGTATGCAGCGCGCCGACCCCTTCGTTAATATGCGCCCCATCGGAGTCGTCTCCCATTACCGTCACTTCCATGCCCAAAGCGCGAAACACGGCAGGCGCTATTTTTCCGGCCGCTCCGTTGGCGCAGTCCAGCACCACTTTCGTCCCTTTGAGCAAAGACGCGTCCACGGTGGACGCTAAAAATTTCTTGTAATCTTCCACCAATTCCGGGGCGGCGCGATAAACGCCTGTGGGAGCGGGAACGGCGGACAGAGATTCGATGGCCGCTTCAATCTTGTCTTCCAAATCTTCCGGCAGTTTGGTGCCGGTGTGAGTAAAAAATTTGATTCCGTTAAATTCCGGAGGATTATGACTGGCGGAAATTACCACGCCGCACAAAGAACCCGTCTGTTTCACCGCGTCGGCCACGGAGGGAGTGGGAGACACGCCCATGTCCAGCACGTCCGCACCCGCGGCACGGATGCCGTCCGAAAGGTTTTTCAAAATGGAAGGACCGGACAAGCGCGTATCACGCGCGATAACGACCTGGTTTTTCAAGTGATACTGCGCGGCGTACTGCTCCAGTTCCTTGAGCGCACAGTAGCCCAGTTTGGCGATAAAATCATTCGTCAGCGGGAAGCGTCCCGCTACGGCGCGCACGCCGTCAGTGCCGAAATATTTTCCCATAACATGTCCTCTTCGCGGACGCAGACCAAAGGAAATTTCCCTTTCACGCGGCCGCCCGTGCGGCGCTTGCGGCGCCGGCTCCGGTTTCGCGCGCCCCTTGCGCGGGCGCGGCGGTTTTAAAATAATTCCGCCTGCTCGGCGGGAGCCGGTTGTTTGGAACCGGACTCTTTTTCCGCGGAGCTCCCGCTCTGCGGAACATTTTCTTTCCGGGGCGCAAGACCCAAAATTTCATCTATTTCCGCGGCTTCCACCACTTCTTTTTCCAGCAGCCGCTCCACCAGCGCGTCAAATTGCGCGCGGCGGGAAGTGATGATTTCTTTGGCGCGGGCATATGCGGCGCGGAGCGTGTCGGTAATCTCCGCATCAATACGCTTGGACAAATCTTCCGAATAATGCCGGTGGCGGGACAAATCCCGGCCCAAAAACACCTCGCCTTCCTCGCCGTCGGGCAAGGCAATGGGACCGATGTTTTCGCTCATGCCCAGCTCCATAATCATTTTGCGCGCGTAAGCGGTGGCTTTGTTCAAGTCGTCGCTGGCGCCGGAGGTGATTTCTCCGAACACGATTTCTTCGCTGGCGCGGCCCGCGAGCAAAATGCAAATCTTATCCAAAATTTCGGATTTGCTGGTTAAAAATTTGTCTTCCAGCGGCAGCTGCAGCGTGTATCCCAGCGCCTGGCCGCGGGGAATAATGGTCACTTTGTGCACCGGGTCGGAATGGTTGGTCAGACGCGCAACCACCGTATGCCCCACTTCGTGTGCGGCGATGATTTTGCGTTCCTTTTCGGAAATAATGCGGCTCTTTTTCTGCGGCCCGGCCAATACGCGTTCCACCGCTTCGTCCATATCGGAATTTTCCACCGCGTCTTTATCAGCGCGCGCGGCCAAAATGGCGGCTTCGTTAATGACGTTGGCCAAATCCGCCCCCACAAAACCGGGCGTACCTTTGGCGACGGTTTTCAAATCCACTTCCGGCGCGAGTTTCACTTTTTTGGCGTGCACTTTTAAAATTTCTTCACGCCCTTTCAAATCCGGCGCGGGCACGGACACGTGCCGGTCAAAACGTCCCGGGCGGATGAGCGCGGGGTCCAACACGTCGGGCCGGTTGGTGGACGCCATCAAGATAATCCCCTGTTTGCTTTCAAATCCGTCCAATTCAATCAGCAGCTGGTTCAGCGTTTGTTCGCGTTCGTCATGTCCGCCGCCGATACCTGCAAAACGCCGGCGGCCAACGGCGTCCAATTCGTCAATAAAAATAATGGCCGGGGAATTTTTCTTGGCCTGGTCAAACAAGTCGCGCACGCGCGCCGCACCGACGCCGACGAACATTTCCACAAACTCGGAAGCGGAAGCGGAAAAGAACGCCACGCCCGCCTCTCCGGCTACGGCTTTGGCCAGCAGGGTTTTGCCCGTACCCGGCGCGCCGTACAAAAGCACGCCTTTGGGCAGTTTGCCGCCCAGTTTGTGAAATTTTTTGGGATTTTTCAAAAATTTAATGATGTCCTGCAGTTCTTCTTTGGCTTCTTCCACGCCGGCCACGTCTTTAAACGTAATGTTTTGTTTGGAAGGGTCCTGCATTTTGGCTTTGCTGCGGGCGAAGTTCATCGCGCTTTTGCCGTCCGAGCGTTGCGGACGGATAAACACAAACCACCACAAGCCAATCAGCAGCACAATCCACGCCACGTTGAACAAAATGTTTCCCACCCACGAATTGTCCGCCTGCGCTTTGTAAGCGATTTTGTGGGCCGTCAGTTCCCGCACCAAATCCGGGTCTTCCATGCGCACGGTTTTAAAAGCGGTCTCTTTGCCTTCCGCTTCTTTCAGCGTACCGGTAATCACACCTGGAGCCACGGTCAAATCTGACACTTCGCCGGAGGCGACTTTGGTCTTAAAGTCGGAATAATCCAGTGTTTGCTTCTGGCTGCCGGGCCGGTTGAACAAAAATACGGCGACGGCAAAAATAGCCACCCACATTAAAATCTGGTTAATGGAGATGATGCGGCGGTTGTTGTTTTTGTTGTTCATTATTTTTTAAATACTCCGATATAGGGCAAATTGCGGTACAGTTCGTTATAGTCCAGCCCGTAGCCGATGACAAATTCATTCTCTACGGAAAATCCCACGTATTTAGGGTGCACTTCGGCTTTGCGGTTGGCGGGCTTGTCCAAGAGGCAGCAAATCTCAATGCTGGCCGCGCCGCGCGTTTTGAGATTATTCATTAAATAATGCAGCGTCAGCCCCGTATCCACGATGTCTTCCACAATGACGACGTGGCGGCCCTTAATGCTTTCGCGCAAATCCAGCATGGTGCGTACTTCGCCGGTGGAACTGGTGCCGCTGTAAGAGGAAAGGCACATAAAATCCATCGTGCAGTCCACGCTGATATTGCGCAGCAAATCCGCATAAAACATAATGCACCCGCGCAAAATACCCACAAACAACGGCTGTTTGCCTTTATAATCGGCCGAGATTTCACGGCCCAAAGCGGCCACTCTTTCGGCTAATTGTTCTTCAGAAAATAAAACGCGTTCCAAAACGGGAGTTTCCGGCATAAGCCCTCCAATAGAAATAGATACTTACAGGATACTTTATTTTGGCCCGGCTGTGAAGAGGAAAACGAAGAAAAAAAGACGCAAAAAAGCCCGGAGATTTTCTCCGGACTGAAAAATTAAAGTTCGCAGCGGCCTGTTTTCTATCCAAAGCCGCCCCCCTACAAAAACCCTGTCAAAAAGTGCTACACTAAGCGCATGAAACGATTTCTGTGTCTTTTGCCGTTTTTCTTATCTTCCGCCGCGCCCGTTTATGCGGCGCAGGAAGATGAAATCGTGATTGAAATGCACGGGGAACCTTCCGAGGCTCCCGCCGCGCCCACGCTGTGGGACCGCAATGCCGTGCAGCTCACCCGCAAGCTGCGGGGAAAAACCCGGGAGCAGGTGCTCTATGCGGTGCCCGTCGTATCGGACAAAGACCGTATTGTCCGCGGAACGGGAGGGGAATATGCCCTGGTGGAATATTTTAACGGAGCTGATTTCCGCAAATTTTTATTCAAAGCCGAAAGCCCCCAAACGTTTGTTGCCGCGGCCGCCACGGCGGCGGACGTACTAGCCGTCAATAAAAAATACGGCGTAAACATCGGCCTTAAGCAGGCGGATTTTGAACGTTTTTACCGCGGGGAAGCGCAGAAAGAACAGGAGGACGCTCTGCCGGCCGGGTCCGTACTGTACAGATTGGCTTATACGGACGTTAACACACCCCAAAAAACGGACAGGTGGTTTCTGTTTGAAAACCAAACGCTGAGCAAAACCTTTGAAACCTCTTCCAGCAAAAACACGCATTTGGAATTTTTAAAAAGACAAAAAGCGGCGGCTGCAACGGCCGCGGCGACAAACAACCCTCCAGCCAAAGCCGCCGTGCCGCGGACAGCGCCCACCTCCTTTTACCGCTGGGACGGTCCGGAAGACAAAGTAATCGCGCCTTCCGCCCGGTCTTCTATTCGCCCCAAAATCCGTTATCTTGGTCCCCCTCCGGTCAAAAAACAGTGAAAATGAATCAACAAAAATCCCGGGGTTTACCCCGGGATTTCTTTATCTTCCCAATCGCTTTCTTTCCGCAAAGCAACGGCACAACCCATCCCTTCGTTCCCAAGTTTTGCCTGAAATATTTCGGGCCAAACCCATAACAACGCCAGATCGTCCGATAAAAAGCCCCCGGGTTTTCCGGGGGCTTGTGCTCTTATAAAGGCTGAGGGCTGATATTCGTGCACATCCAGTGATTGCACGGGCACGTATAAGAACCGCAGTTTCCGCTGGTTCCATTAGGATAATAATAGACGTGGCTCACATTCCCACTGCCATAAGAAGCGCATTGCGCAGCTTCTCTTAAGTTTCCACTGTTAGTAGTGGCTTGTGATGTAAAACGATTATTATAACAGCTCACAGGCGGAAACGGATTATCTACCAGGGTCCACACATTGTAGTTAGGCGTACAGGTTTTATATACCCACTTACAAGTTTGCGTATCCCACTCCGGTTTGGCCGTTCCCGGAATAGATTGCTGTCCGTTATGATACGACTTATATTTCACGGTACAGGATTGATTTCCAGAAGGAGTGCTTGTAGGGCTTGGGCAAGAAATCTTATCACACTCACATGTTTCTTCATTCAGCGTGTAGCCTTCCCCGCATGTCTTCGTGCATGGGTTCTTTTCACATTCGCATTTCTCTTCGTTAAGCGTATAACCCGTTCCGCATGTCTTGGTGCACGGGTTCTTCTCACATTCGCATTTCTCTTCATTGAGCGTATAGCCCGCTCCGCACGTCTTCGTGCACTCTCCTTCCCCTCCCGGACAGCTCCTAAAGCCTAATACTTTATACTCCTTCCCGCTCGCCGCCTTCTGCGCATACCAGTTCAAATCCACACATCCGGACACCGGCTGCGGGATATCATTACCTCCCAGCCTCAGCCCTTTCACTTCCTGGTTAGAAGAGTCTTCCCCTCCCAACATCTCTACTGTCACGTCTTTACCCACCGTCACAGTTTTGCCTTTTACGCGCATTTTCTGCGCAGAATCTTTTAAGTTCTGGATTTCTCCGCTTCCAAAGGAGGCCTTCCCTCCCGCCGCTTGGAACGAAGAACTTTGGAATGCCGTATTCGGCAAATTGACTTTGTGGGCGGACACATTCTCCAGGTTATATCCGGAGGGACTGTTTACATTCACGGCGCTATGGCTTTGGACTGTGGCCGTTTGGACATTGACTCCTCCCGAAGCATCCAGCTCGGAAGAGACTTTTAAGTTTTCATAACGTCCCAGACGCGAAGGGTTAAACAGCACCGCGTCTATGACTTCGGCCCGGACGGCGGGCGCAAAGACAAAGAGGGCTAAAAGGCCCGTGAGAAGATGTTTCATATGCGATCCTCCAAAAATGGTTCCGGCTATAAAAAATGTATCAAAAAAAAAAAACGGGTCAAGAGAACGACATACGGTTCCCCGTTAAAA
>CAMGSK010000070.1 GCA_946061795.1 uncultured Elusimicrobium sp. | reverse complement strand
CAGAAATACACTTTGGCGTTGGACGAAGCCCGCCGCAGCAATATGTCCGAGCGGTTTGACGTCTATGCCGGGCGCAGCGCATTTACGGAGGCCAGATAAGTATGCTGATACACAGTATTCAGTCCGACTTTACGGGCGGCGAGGTCAGCCCGCATTTGTATGGCCGCGTGGATGCGGCGGGATACCACTCCTGGTTGAAAACGGCCTGTAATTTTTTTGTACATCCGCAGGGTGGGGCCTCCAACCGCCCGGGTACGGCTTATGTTAACACCGCCAAATACGGGCAAAAGAAATGCCGTCTGATTCCTTTCGTCATCAGCGAAGAGGAAGCCTATGTGCTGGAAGCGGGCCACGGCTATTTGCGCGTGCATACGCGCGCCGGCACCCTGCTCAAAGACGCGCAAGTGTACGAACTGGCCTGTCCATATAAAGAAAACGATTTGGACGATGTCAAATACGTGCAGTATGACCAAACCCTTTTCATGACCCACCCTTCGCATCCTCCCCAAAAACTCACCCGGACCGCAGACGGATATTTTTCTTTGGCCGAGGTGCCTATAAAAGACGGTCCGTTCATGCTGGCCAATACGGACGCGGGCAAAAAAATGTCTTTGACGAGCAAAGATGAAACGGTGCTCTCCAGCGGGGTAAAAGCGTCTTTGGCGTTTTTGCCCATCAGTTATCCCAACTATTTTGTACATGTTTATTGGCAAGGGGTCCGGTTTTACGAACCGGCCGGGTACGGCTTTGACGTAGCGGACGTGGCGGCGTTTTTTAATCAGCGTTTTTCTTCTTCCGGCTGTAAGGCCTACAACCAAGGCGGCGTGCTGCGCATTGAATCTCCGCAGGACAGTGGCGGCGACTATAACGGTGCGGAGCTGGTGGTGGAATACCGCTCCAGTATTACTACGCCGCCCAAACTGGTGGTCACCCAGACAATGAGCGGCGGGGCCAATGCCGGGGAAGTGGTCGGTTCGGAAGAAACCAAGCTTTATCTGGAAAGCGATTTTGACGCATTCCGGCCCGGACATGCGGGGGCGTTGTTTGCTCTGCGCCACCGGGTGCAAAGTCCGTCCGAAAGCGGTACGTTGGGCTATGAGGGAATTTCCAAGGTGATCAAAACCGGCGGAGACTGGCGTCTGCGCACGACGGGGACCTGGTACGGACAAATTGCGCTGGAATCTTCTGCGGACAACGTGACGTGGGAGAAAGTAAAACATTTCAGCAAGGCCCAGAACGAAGAAAATTTAAATACGGTGGGCAATCTGGAACTGTCGGCAAAAATGCGTTATCTGCGCGTGCGCTGTTTGGGTATCTCCGGCGAAATGGGATACGTACTGCAGGCGGACTCTTTCAACCAAGAGGGGATCGTCCGCGCGTTGAGCTACGTCAACTCCCGCCGTCTGCTGGTGCGGGTGGAACGACCTTTGGGCGACGAGGAATGGACGGATGACTGGTCCGAAGGTTCCTTCAGCGCCGACGCGGGCTACCCGGGCTGCGTGTTCTTTTATCAGGATAGACTGGGCTTTGCGTCCACCCGCAGGGAGCCGCAGACCATTTGGTTTTCTAAAACAGGGGAATACGAGGATTTCGGTTATTTGCGCACGCTGGAAGATTCCGACGCGGTCAGCCTGAACCTTTCCAGCAAAAAACTCAACGCCATCAATTCTGTGGCGGTGGGAAGCAAGCTGCTGGTATTCACGGCCGGGAGCGAATGGAGCGTGGGGTGTTCCGGTGCGCTGACTCCGTACAATATGGAAATCGCCCAGGAAGGCGAACGCGGAGCCAGCCGCGTGCAGCCCATTGTGGTGGGTTCCCGTACGCTGTACGTACAATCCCGCGGGAGCGTGCTGAGGGATTTTTTCTATCAGTACAGCAGTTCGTCCTATACGGGCCGCGACTTGACGCTGCGCGCCAAACATCTGTTTTTTAACAAAGAAATCCGGGAAATTTCCTACCAGCAGGAGCCGGACAATTTGATTTGGTGCGTGCTCAGCGACGGAAGTTTGCTCTCATTAACCTATTTGGCCGAAGAAGATTTGTTCGCCTGGACCCGTCATGAAAGCCAAGGGGAATTTCTAAGCGTGTGCAGTATTCCTTCCCGGGGGTACGACGAAACCTGGTTTCTGGTCCGCCGGGGGGAGCAATGTTTTGTGGAACGTTTGCTGCCCCGTCTGACCAGCAAGGAAACGGAAGATCAAGTGTTTTTGGATTGCAGTGTATCCAAAAAAAGCGCGCAAAGTTTTAATCTGTTGGAAGGACTGGACCATTTGGAAGGAAGAAAAGTGAGCGTGCTGGCCGACGGGGAACCCTTGGAAAACCTGACAGTGACGGACGGCTCAGTCACCTTACCCAAAGCCGTTCACACCGCGCATGCCGGCCTGCCGTATGAAGCCGTGCTGCAAACGCTCCCTGCGGAGTTGACGCTGGCCGACGGCACACTACAGGACCGGCGACGGCGTTTGGTGGAGATTACGCTGAAGGTGTTGGACAGCCGCGGCGGCCGGGTGGGCGCGGGGGAAAGCAGACAAGACCGTCTGGTTCCCGCCCAGGCGGCGCAATATGACGCGCCGGGACCTCTGGAAACGCGGGATTTTAAAAAAGTGTTTTCTTCGTCCCATACCGCGTTTCCGTCCGTCACTTTTCGCCAAGACGCTCCATTGCCCGTGACGGTGCTGGCGTTAACGACCCGCATATGCTGAAAAAAACGCGCCCGCCGGAAAAGGACGGGCGCGTATCAAAAAGACTGCGTTTACGGCTGCGTAAAGCGGAAACTTTTTACCGACGCTTCCGCGTTGGGGCTGTCGCCAAAGGCGCATCCCGCCACATAATAGGAAACTTCGTCCCGTTTCGCCGTCAGCACCGAGCAAAGCACGGAGACGGGCTGTTCATCGTTTTCCCCTTGTTCCGCATAGATGCGCAGACGCATAAGGGAAGCCTCGCCGTAAGGGCCCACGTCGGCGGATTCGGGGAAACTCTCTATTTCTATTTCTCCTTCGTCCAAATTGACGTTTTCAACGGCGCTGACAATTGTTTCCGCCATTTCCTGCGGGGTGTCCGCCTTGTCTTGGGTTAAGCGGAGCAGACCCAGGAAGTAGGCGTCCTGCGCGGCGCTTTGTTGTTCAAATTTTGCGTTGAGATCTACGCCCGCCAAGGCGCGCAAACCCGGCCATTTAATCCAGTCGCTGAGCGTCATGCCGTTGTAAAGAGTCATTTGGAAGCCGTCGTCGCTGACAAATTCTTTCTCTCCGTATATGGGCTCGGTTTGAGTTTGAAATTGCGTGATGATGGGGTCAAAAGGCCGGATAACGTTGTTCACTACGCGAAATCCCGCCCATACAAATGCCGCCATGACCAGCAAAGTGGCCGCTCCGGCCAAAATCAGCGGCCAGAGATTGCGTTTGTTTTGGAATAAAATCCAAATCAATTTGAAAATCAAAAAGAATACGCCGTATAACAGCGCGGCGGCCAGCAAAGCAAAAATAATCAATCCGCTCATACGTCCTCCAGAAATAAAATGAAAACGTCCTTTTCTCATGATATTAGTTTGCGTCCCCTTTGTAAAGCGCATACCGACGAATTGGCCTTGTCTTTGCGCCCGGAAGACCTGCGGGAATTGTGGGCGGCGTACCGCCTGCCGGCGCGGGAAGGGCTGGATTTGTGCCGTGCGCGCTCCGTGTTTTCGGCCGCTTTTTTATATCGGGGGCGCGTGGCGGCCGCCGCGGGAGCCGCAGCGGAAAATGCCTTGGGCACGCAGGCTTGTTTGTGGCTTTGGACGGGGAAAGAAGTACAGTGCTGCCGTAAAAGTTTTTGGAAGGCGTACCGCGCCGTGTTGGAATGCTGGCTGGCGCGTTATCCGCATGCATATGCGGTGTGTGACGTGCGTTATGTTTCGGCCGCGCGTTGTTTGACGCGTATGGGCGCACGCGGAGAAGGAAAAGCGTTTTTATTGGCAGGAAAGGAGACCCGTTTCCAGTTGTACCGGTTCGGGCCGGCTCGCCGTATGGAGCCGAAAATTTAACAGACAAGGAGCAACTATGGGAGGAGCATTGGTGTTGGGGGGAACGGTGGTGTCCACCGCGGCCTCTCTTTTAAAGAGCGACGACCGGGAAAAAGATTATTACCGTTCCATGGCCGCCGCGGCGCAGGCGCAGGCCAAACAGACGGAGGAAAACGCCCGGCGCAACGCCGGTTATATTTTTCAGGACGCGGCGCATCAAAATAACGAATTGTCCCGCAATTATTCCAGCCTGCTGGGCAAGCAAAAAACGGCGTTGGCCGCCAGCGGCCTGGGCAAAGGTTCCGCCACGGCGCAAATGATTTTGAAAAACAGCCGTTTAAACGCACTGATGGACCAGGAATTGCTTAACGACAATATGAACCGCGCTTTGTACGAGAGCAACACGCAGTCCTCTCTGCAGGCCATGCAATACCGCGCCCAAGCCTCGGAGTACCGCGCCGCGGAGCGCAAACGCTCCAACGTATGGCTTCGCATCGGCACGGCGGTGGGCGGTCTGCTGCGCTAAAGGAGGAAATATGAAAATACCAACCTATCGCAAACAAATTTCTTATCGCAGAACCGCCGCGCATGATGTGGCTTTGGCACAGCCTTTGCCGGAGGCGGCGGGAAGCGGCGGCTTATGGCTGGATACTGTGCAAATGCTGGGTTCCTCGGCCGCCGGAGCCGGGCGTATTATGGTGAGGAAGAAAAAAGAGTGGGAAAGAGAGGCCGCCCGGCAGAAGCAAACGCCCCCGAAATCCCGTCCGCCCAAAGCGGACAAAGAGTCCTCCGCCCCCGGCGGTTTTTCCAAAACGGCGCAAGAAGCGTCCTCCGGCGCGGCGCAATTTTCCTCCGAGGACAGAGGACGGATGCTGTCTTATTGCCGGACAAACGTGTTTGAGCCGGATTCCGGGCGGCAAAGCGCCCCGGAAAAATTGGACGCGTATTTTATGCGGCTTCGTTCCCCCGGGCCAGAAACCGAAAGGGAAGACTTATTGACGCAGGATTATGTGGTCATGAGAAAAGAAGTGGAACGTCTGTCCTCTGCGCACAGCGCGCGGGAGCAAACGCAGCGCTTTAATCAGGGCGCCGGGAATTTTGTGCAGACGGCGGCTATGGTGCGCACGCCGCGTGCGCTGGAAGAATATATTTCCGCCAATTTGTCCGCCGCCAAAGCGGAGGCCGCTTCCGCGGAGGAAGGCTGGCCTTTGCAAGAGCGCGCATTGCGCACGGCCGCCGTGCGGCATAACATAGAAGCCGCGCTGGGTGCGGGAGAAGCCGAGCAGGCGCAGAGCGTGTTGGCCCATTTTGAAAAATCTTTTTCCGAGAGGGAACGCGACGTACTGCGGCAAAAAGTGGCTTCTTTCCAGGCGGATTCGGCCGCACAACGTTGCGAGGGCGCGGCTTATGAGGCGTGCCGTACGCAGGACGGGAAAACCGATGAGAAAAAGCTGCTTTCCTGGACGGAAGAAAACGGCGGAAAAACCGGCGCCGCGCCTCAGGATTTGTTTCATGCGCTTCAAGTCCGTTTCTCCGCCAGAGAGCGGGAGCAATTGCGCCGCCGCGCCAAGGAATATGAACGTTTGGCCTGCGGGAGCGAAGAAGACCACGCCGGCGCGCTGGCCGCTTCGTCCGTTTCGGACCGAGGAGAATATGACCGCCTTTTGCGCGCCGTACAAGTGTTGCGCGGGCAGCCTCAGCGTCAGTCCGCGCGGGGCGCGTACAACGGACTGTATGAACGGGTGTTGTCGGGCGAGGCGGACGAAAAGGAGTTGGACGGCGCATTTGAAAAAGGGAGTTTGTCCGCGCGGGACTATCTGCGCCTGAAAAGCGATTCCTGCCGTTGGCGCGCGGGGGACGGAGAGACGCAGGAGCGTCTGCTGATGTGCGCGACGGAAGATTTGTGCCGCGGCCGTACGGAGAAAGAAGCGGAGGAAATCAAATACTTTATTTTTTCTTCGCCGGGCGGCGCGGCCGGGAAATTTCAGGCCGCCTCACAAGCCAAACGCATATTAAATTTACAGGAGAAGAAAGCATGACGGTGCCTTTGGGTCAAAGCAAAATAATTTATACCGCAGACGGGGTGCGCAAGGAATGGGAAATCCCGTTTGTATTCCGCGCGGAAGCGGACTTGAAAGTCCGCGTGAGCGGCGAAGACGGCGTTTATACGCCGCTGTCGGGCGGCTTTCGCGTGGAAACGCACGGGAGTGTTAAAACGCTGGTTTATCCCATAGAGCCCGGCGCCGCCGCACTGGTGGCTGGGAGAAAGATTTTAATTTTGCGTCAAACCCCGCTTGAACAGACGGTAAGTTTTACTTCTTTAAGCAATCCGGATCCTCATATCCAGGAAGAAGGGCTGGACAGAAATGTTTTGATGATTCAGGAATTGGCCGAAGAAGTGGGCCGCGCGGTGAAATTTCCTCCGCAGGCTTCCGGCACGCAAACCGATGCGGCGCAATATTTGGAACAGCTGCACGAAGCCGAGCAAACGGCTTCCTCCGCCAACGCCTTGGCTCAGGCCGCGCTTGCGCAGGCGCAAGAGGCGGTGCAAACGGCCGGGCAAACCGCGCAGGCCGCCCAACAGGCCGCGGCGCAGCTGGAACAATATGCCTCTTCTTCGCAAAGCGGCGCGGCCGGAGCCGCTTCGTCAGCGTCTTCGGCGTCGGATTCGGCGCAGCTGGCGCGGAAGTGGGCGGTGCAAACGGCGCAGGAAGTGCAGGAAGGGCAGGGCTACGGCGCGAAAAAATACGCTTTAGACGCGGCGTCTTCGGCCGTACAGGCGCAGCAAAACGCGCAGGGGGCGGCGTCTTCGGCCGCGGCGGCTTCTTCCTCCGCGTCTTCGGCGCAGGAGAGCGAAACGGCGGCGCAGGGGTATTCGGCTAATGCCGACGCAAAAGCCGCGCAGGCGCAGAACTGTGCTCAAGCCGCGCAGACCAGCGCGACGGAAGCGGCGCAGACGTTGGCTTCCGTCAACGCCGCCGGGGAAACGCAGACCGGGGCGGTAAACGCTGCGGGCGCGGCGCAAGTTTCCGCAATCAATGCGGCGGGGGAACAGCAGGTTCAGCTGGCCAAGGACTGGGCAAGCAAAACTTCCGGCCCGGTGGAAGACGGGGAATATTCCGCCAAGAAATACGCACAGGACGCGGCGCAAAGCGCGCAAAACAGTCGCGGGCTTGCCGTTGGAACAGTGTATTATTCGCAGTCGTCTTTGGCTTCGGACAACCCCGGCGCGCTGCCGTTGTTTACCGGGGAACTGATCACTTCGGCCAATACGATATATCCCGGTTTTTGGACATGGGTGAACAATCACCCGGAGCTTTGCAAAACGCAGGCGGAATATGACTCGGCGTTGGAAACCTATGGCGAATGTCCGTATTACGTGGC
>CAMGSK010000069.1 GCA_946061795.1 uncultured Elusimicrobium sp. | reverse complement strand
CGAGAGCCTGCATGGCGAATGGGTTTGCCGATGTGCGTGCTCCTACCCAGAGGATATAACCCGGACAAAGATGAGTTTTAAGCGTTTTTTTGATGAGTTGTGCCGCCGCACCGGCCCCGCTTTTGGAGCGGGGCCGGCGGGCTTTAAGCGGCTGATGATGCGGCTGGAAAATCCGCAAGCCCGTCTGCGCGTCATTCACGCGGCGGGCACTAACGGCAAAGGAAGCGTCTGCCGTTTGAGCGCGGAAATGTTGCGCGCGGCGGGATACAAAACGGGTTTATTCATTTCTCCTCACGTCATTTCCCCGCGCGAACGCATACAAATCAACGGACGGCCGATTTCCGAGGCGGCGTTTGAAAAAATCTGCCGCGCCGTTTTGGAAAAAGAAGAAGAACCTTTGAACTTTTTTGAAATTCTCACCGCCGCCGCGCTGCTTTATTTCGCGCAAAAAAAGGTGCAATACGCTGTGCTGGAAACGGGACTGGGGGGGCGAAAAGACCCCACCAACATTTGCCGTCCCGCCGCATGCGTCATCACTTCCGTGGGCCTGGACCACTGCCGGCTTTTGGGAAATACTCCGGGGGAGATTGCCCGCGAAAAAGCCGGTATCATCAAACCGGGCGTTCCCGTTTTTTGTCCGCCGCTTTCTCCGCAGGCGGCCGCGCAGGTGCGCCTGGCGGCCAAAGCCGCGGCCGCGCCGCTGTATATCGTGAAGGAGAATGACCCGTTTGAAAGTGCGGAGCCGGATTGGAAACACGGACGGCTTATTTTGTACAAAAAGGGCGCGGGCTGGCCGCTGGGACTGACGGGGGAAAAACAGCGTCAAAACGCGTGTTTGGCCTACCGGCTGGGGCGTTTTTTGGGCGTAGCGGATGGGACGATAAAAAGAGCGTTTGCCCGGGTTTCTCTGCCGTGCCGTTTTGAAATCATCCGCCGGGGGAAAAACGTCTTTGTGTTTGACGGGGCGCATAATCCGGACGCGGCGGAGGCCTTTGTTTCGTTTTTTGCCAAAAGTCCTTTTGCAGGCAACGCCGCGCTCGTGTGCGGCTTTATGCAAGACAAAGACTGGCCGGCCATGCTGCGCATGTTTGCCCGGCATTTTTCGCATATCTATTTAACCTCCGCCGGAGGCCCCCGCGCCGCCGACCCAAAGCGCCTGCGCAAAGCCCTGCCGAAAGGGATTTCTTCCGTTTGCGTATCTTCCGCTTTTCGCGCTTTAAAGCTGGCGGCGGAAAAACACTGCGCTGTGGCGGTGGCGGGCTCTTTTTATTTGGCGGGCAAGCTTCGTTCGCGCGTGGACGCGCGTAAAGATTGACAGCGCGCTCCTATTGTGATTAAATTTAATATATTACTATTCGGCGGGACAGACATGGACAACAATCAATTGGACGCGCAAAACGATATCAGCCGGTTTTTGGAAAAATTTCAGCAGGACGTTCCCGCCGCAGATCTTTCCGTTCTTTCCGTCGCTCATTGCGAAGAGCGCGCCTCATCATACGCCCGGGAGCAGGACCGTTATGACCGCTCCTTTGAGAAACTGGAAGAAAAAATCCGGGAATTGGAAGACAAATTTGAAGCTTCTTCCGCTCAAAACAAAGCCGTCATGCGGGAATTGGCCCGTACGCGCGAGGCCGTGGAAAACCAGCAAAGCAAAGACGCATTTTTCGCCAACATCACCGCCACTATCGCCAATTTAAAAGAAAGCGTGGAAAACCTTTCCCGCACCCAAAAAGAGAGCCGCTTGTATGAACCGCCGGCCGCTCCGGCCCGCACTTTTGACAGCGCTCCCGCTTCCGGTGCGGAGTATTTGTCCATGGCGGCTTATCTGCCGGACAACTATCGCTCCGCCCACCAGAGCAAACTCCAAGCCGAGCGGGCGGAAAAAGAACGCGCCGTTTTGGAATTGAAAGCCGCGCAGGCCGCCAAAGAGCAGGCCCAGTCGGCGTTGCAGGAAGAACGCAAAGGAAAAGCGCAGACCTTGCTGGAACTTCAGCAGGAACGGCGGGCCAAAGAACGCGCGGAAAACGCTTTATACGAAGAGCGGGAAGACAAACACGCCGTTTTGGGGCGTTTGCGCGCGGAACAGGACGCCAAGCTGCGCGCGGAGTCTGATTTGTCCCGGGAACGGGAAGAAAAACAGGCCGCGCTGGCGCGTTTGCAGGAAGAACAAACGGCCAAATCCCGCGCGGAAGAAGTTTTATCCGAAGAAAAGAAAGACAAAGAACGCATTTTGTCCAGCCTGCGTCAGAAAACTTCCCAGCTTAAAGCCGTCAATGTGGCGTTGGACCGAGAGATTAAACGCGTCCAGCAGGAAAAAATGGAAGCCTTGCGCAAATCGGCCGAGCAGGCCAAAGAAATTTTGTCCCTGCGCGACGCGCTGACCCAGGCCGAAGAACGTTTTAAATCTTTTGATTTTGAAGGGCGCATCATTTCCGTCAAGCGCCAGTACCAGCAGAAGGTGACCACGCTGGAGAACCAACTGCATGAAATTTCCAACACGTGCATGAAACAGGTGGAGGAGATAGAGTCTCTGAAGTCGGAAAACCTCAAACTGCACCGCATCGCCGAAGAGCGCGAGCAGCTGGCTGCTTTGTATGAAGCCAAAACGCGCGAACTGGAAGCTTTGCGCGCGGACGTGGAACGCCTGCGCGGAGAAGACGACGTGCGCAACCGGGGCCGTCTGGCGGCTTTTACCCTGCGCATGCGCCGCTTGCAGGAAGAGCATGACGCTTTGGCCGGCAATTTGAAACAAACGCAGGAAATTTTGCGCACGGTAAACGCCGAAAAACAAACGTTGGAAGAAAATTTCAAAGCGTTGTTGGGCAAAATAGAAGAAAACGACGCGGTAATTGAATCTTTGAAACAAAAAATTTCCGTTTTGACTTCGGAAAATAAAGAACTCAAAGACCGCGCTTCCAAGCCTTCCTTCCGCCGCCCCGAACCCAAAGAGCCCGTCACGGTGCGCCAAAGCGCGGCCAAAGCCGCCGCGCCGGCCGCTGAAAAGAAGCTGCCGCCCCCGCCGCAGACCGCTCCCGTGCAAATGCAGCAAACGCTGCGTTCCAAAGTGCAAACGGAGGCGGATTTGCCGGAAATCCGCGTGGCCCAGCCCGTCGTACAAGAAGATTTGTACAACGGCGAAGATTTCTTGGAAAAAACGGACAGTTTCATCGGCCGGATGAAATGGTCCATCTTCCGCGAAGACAAATAATTTATTTTTTAAGGCCTGATGCAAATCAGGCTTTTTGATGACAATATATGAGCAAAAAATTGAAAGCGGCCGTTTTGTATGGCGGCAAATCTACGGAGCATGAAGTCTCCGTTCACAGTGCGCAAACGGTATGTGCGGAGTTGTCCGCCTCCGGCAAATATGAGGTAATTCACGTTTTTATCGATAAAGACGGAAAATGGTTTTTGCAGCGGGTCTGCGGCCCGAAAACGCAGACGGACCGGCAGATTACTCCCGTCATTTTGCCTCAGGGCAATTTGTTTATTCCCTCCTGCGGTGAATATGTGAAGGCGGATGTCTTTTTTCCCGTTTTGCACGGCACCAACGGAGAGGACGGCACCGTACAGGGCCTTTTGGAAAGTATGGACGTGCCTTATGTAGGCTGCGGCGTTTTGGCTTGCGCGCTGGGAATGGATAAAGAACTTTCCAAGCTGGCCGCTGAACGTTGCGGCGTGCCGATGCTGCCATATAAAAAACTGTCTCTGTCCGCCGGATATGATTGGGACGCTTTGACCTCCTGGGCCGCTCAGACGGGATATCCTCTGTTTGTCAAACCGGTGCGTTTGGGGTCTTCCGTAGGTGTGACGAAAGTAAAGTCCGAAGCCGTGCTGCGTCAGGCCGTAGAGTTTGCCTTCCGTTTTGATTCCGACGTATTGGTGGAAAAAGGGGTGGAGAACGCGCGCGAAATCTTCTGCGGACTTTTCGGAGAAGGGGAAAATATCCGTTCTTCCGAATGCGGAGAGTTGAAAACTCTAAAGAGCGAATTTTTTGATTATCAGGCCAAATATATTACCGAAGGCGGCTGCGAAACGCGCGTGCCGGCGGATTTGCCCGCCGAGGTGCGGGATTTAATTTGCCGCCAGAGCCGGGCCGTGTTCAAAGAGTTGGGCGGCTGCGGGTTGGCGCGGGCGGATTTTTTGGTGGACGAAAGCGGAAAAGCGTGGTTCTCGGAAATCAACACGCTGCCCGGTATGTCCCGCACTAGTCTTTATCCCCAGCTGTTTGAAGCTTCCGGCTTGGCGTACGCAGCGATATTGGACGGACTGATTCAAATCGCTTTTGACGTGCATGAACGCAAAAAGAAATTTTCCTTGGAGCGTATGTAATGATAAAGGCTTTGTGGCGGCGTTTTGCGGATTTGGATTTTTGGCTCAAGCTGATATGGATTTTCTGTCTGCTGGGAGCCTTTCTGAACGCCGTGTTGGTGGCGCGGGATTTGCGTTCCGGCGGAATCCTGCTGCGTTTGCACGCCGGATTTTTTGTCTTGTACGCCGGCCAGGTTGTATTTATTTTGCTCAAAGAGCGCGCGGTGTTTGTACTGTCTTTGCTGCAGGCGGGACTGGCTTTCGTCACCAGCGCCGATTTTACGTTTGTCCCCGTTTTCCGTTTGATGGGCCGGCTGGCGTATGCGGTGCGGGGGGAACTTTCCATAGAACAGCTGAAGGTCTATAAATATGTATTTATTTCGGCTTGTTTTACGGCGGAAATGCTGAAAACTTGGATGTTGTGGGCGCTGCTTCCCGCTCCTAAAAAACGCTCCGCTGCCCCGATTGCGGATTCTTCTTCTCACTGATTCCTGTTGAACCCGCCTTTTCCGGCGGGTTTTTATCTTTACTTGACGCATTTTTTTTTTTTTTGATAAATTTTGCATATGAACAAAATTTATCAAAAACCTTTCCCCGGCGAGAAAAACGCCGGATTTACGCTGATAGAGCTGTTGGTGGTTATTTTAATCATTGGTATTCTTTCAGCCGTTGCCTTGCCCCAATATCGTAAAACCGTAGATAAAGCCCGTTTTCAAGAAGTGCTTCTGCTTGCGCGGGACTTGTATCACGCCAATCAACGCCGGATGTTGGAAACCGGTTCAGCGGAGATAGCTTTGTGGAATGAGTTGGATATAGGTTCTCCCGCCGGATTTACGCCGGAAGAAAACGGAAAATGGAGAAAGCAATACGCCAGCCATTACATCAGCGTTTATAAAGTAAGCGACGAAATAGCGTATGTTTATTGGTATCCGTCCGGAAAAGATATGAACTTGAGCATTAAACTCCGGGAGCCTTTCCGCGGGGTGCGCTGCGCGTATCACAATGACGATTACGTTAAAAAACTCTGTGAAGCGTTCGGCGCCAATTCAAGCAACAAATGGACGTTGTTTAAGTAAGCGGAAGTTTGTTCTTGGAAATATTCCGCTTGCGATACGTGTTGGCAAAGAGAATTGACACACTTTTTTCTTTTTTGATAGAGTCTGCGTATAACTGTTGTTTCGCCCGGGGAGGGTTAACATGACGAAAACATTGCAAGGCAGAAAAGAAGGTTTTACGCTGATTGAACTCTTGGTAGTGGTGTTGATTATCGGTATTTTGTCGGCGGTGGCCTTACCTCAGTATGAAAAAGCCGTGTTTAAAGCCCGCTCTGCGGAAGCTTTTCAGATGCTGGCGACTTTGAGCCGGGGACAAGACATTTGCGAAATGGAAACCCCGGGAGAATGCAACGGAGACGATCTTTTTGACCGTTTGAGTATTGATGTGCCGGGGACGGTTTCTACTGATTGTATCGAGGACGATGTTTGTTTTCAAACGAAGGACTGGGCTTACGAAAACAACAGCAGTGAGTGCTTTTGGGCATATCCCCGTTCCGGCGGGACAACCAATAATAACTTAATGTTGGGTAAGTGCCGCGGGCGCGATTTAACGTGCAGTGATGACCGGGATATGACTTCCGGAAAAACATACGAAGGCATGTGCCGCGTATTGGGCCTGTGATTTTAAACGATAAAAAATGCCCCGGCTTTTGCCGGGGCGTTTTTCTGTGTATGCTTATTGGTATTTGCGGATGAATTCTTCTTTAAAACTTTTAAACGAGCCGTTTTCTATGGCGGCGCGGATACGCTCCATCGTGCGCGTTAAAAAGCGGATGTTGTGTATGGAGAGCAGACGGTGGCTGGTCAGCTCGCCGCTGCGGAACAAGTGGCACAAATAAGCGCGCGAATAATTGCGGCAGGTAAAGCAATCGCAGTTCTCATCCAGCGGGCGTTCGTCCAAGCGGAAGCAGGCGTTTTTGATGTTCATGCGGCCTTCATCGGTCATTACCATGCCGTTGCGCGCCACCCGCGTGGGCCATACGCAGTCAAACATATCTACGCCGCGTTCCACGCAGTTTAATATTTCCACCGGCGTGCCGAGGCCCATAAAATAGCGCGGTTTGCCTTCCGGTAAATTCTCCGTCACCGCCAGTACGGACTCGTTCATCTGCTCCATGGTTTCTCCCAGAGACAAGCCGCCTATGCAGTATCCATGCGTAGGCAGAGAGGCCATGTGAAGGGCGGCTTCTTTGCGCAAGTCGGGAAACACAGCCCCTTGAATAATGCCGAAAAGCAGAGAATTTCCCACCGCAAAAGACCCGTCTTCGTTTTGCGTGATGTTTTGCTGGGGCACGGTTTTTTGGTATTGCGCGGCGGCCCGTACGGCCCAGCGTTTGGTTTGTTCCAATGCTTCGCGCGCATCGCGTTTGGCGGGATCTTTGGCGTGGATACACACATCCAGCATGGTCCAAATGTCCGAACCGATTTCGTTTTCAAATTCAATCACGTTTTCCGGCGTAAAAAGGTGTTTGCTCCCGTCGTGGTGGGAGCGGAAGAGTACGCCTTCTTCCGTAATTTTGCGCAGCTGGGAGAGACTATAGACTTGAAACCCGCCCGAATCCGTCAAAATGCTCCCGCCCCAGCGCATAAATTTGTGCAGGCCGCCCAATTTCTTGAGGGTTTTGGTGCCGGGCCGCAAATATAAATGATAGGTGTTAGAGAGCAGGCACTGCGCTCCCACATCGGACAAATCCTGCGAGGTCAGCGCTTTGACGGTGGCTTGGGTGGCCACGGGCATAAACACGGGCGTTTGCACAAAACCGTGTTTGGTGTAAAGCAAGCCCGTGCGGGCCTTGCTTTGGGGGTCTTTAGTCAGAATGCGAAAAGGGGAAATCATATATATATTTTATCAAATGCCCGCGCGCGCCGTCCCGCGGAAAGAAAAAGCTCCTTTTCGATAAATTTGGGAAGGGCGCGGAGTCCTTCGTGTGCGTTTCCCGCAAATGCATCTGCTGAGACGTGAAATAAAAAAAGCCCTTGTCTTTTTGCTTTTTTAGGGGTAAACTCTTAATAAGACCGTTCAGATTCTTCATTGTTTCGTTGTTAAGGAGAGTTTTATGAACCATAAACGAAAGAAAGCCTTTACGTTAATGGAGCTGTTGGTGGTGGTGATCGTGCTCGGGGTG